>CALBPV010000076.1 GCA_937899265.1 uncultured Bacteroidales bacterium | reverse complement strand
CTTGCCCATCTTCTTGCCGTCGATGGTAATCATGTTGTTGTGCATCCAGTAGTGAACACAGGGATGCCCCTGGGCTGCGCAGCTCTGGGCTATCTCGCACTCGTGGTGGGGGAAGAGGAGGTCCATGCCGCCGCCGTGGATGTCGAATTCATCGCCGAGGTATTTCTGTCCCATTGTGGAGCATTCGAGATGCCATCCGGGGAAACCGTCGCTCCAAGGGGACGGCCAGCGCATAATGTGCTCGGGGCGGGCTTTTTTCCAGAGGGCAAAGTCGCAGGCGTTTTTCTTCTCTTCCTGTCCATCGAGTTCGCGTGTGGTGTCGAGCAATTCCTCAACCTTGCGACCGGAGAGTTGGCCGTAGTGGAACTTCTCGGCATACTTTTTGACATCGAAATAGACAGAGCCGTTGACGACGTATGCATAGCCGGCATCGAGAATGCGCTGGACGTAGTTGAGCTGTTCGATGATGTGGCCCGAAGCGTGGGGCTCAATCGAAGGAGGCAGCACGTTGAGCTGCTCCATGGCGTGGTGGTAGCGGTTGAGATAGTACTGGACCACTTCCATGGGCTCCTTCTGTTCGAGGCGTGCCTTCTTGGCAATCTTGTCCTCGCCGTCGTCGGCATCTTGTTCGAGGTGTCCTACGTCGGTGATATTGCGAACGTAGCGCACCTGATAGCCGATGTGCTGCAGGTAGCGGAAAAGGACATCGAAGGTGATGGCCGGACGTGCGTGGCCGAGATGTCCGTCACCATAAACGGTGGGACCGCAGACGTACATGCCCACGCGATTGGGGACAATGGGCCGGAACTGCTCCTTCTGACGATGGAGGGTATTATAGATAACTAACTGTTGCATTTTATTAACGGGGGAGAAAATGGGGACAAATTTCATATTTTATTAACGGGGACGAAAATGGGGACAAGTTTTTTATGAACGGGGGCGAAAATGGGGACAAGTTTTTTATGAACGGGGACGAAAATGGGGACAAGTTTCTGTTATATGTGAAGGAGAATCAGCCGTTGACAATCTGGCCGTCCACGAGGCGAATGATGCGGTCGCAACCGCTGGCAAAGGTCTCGTCGTGGGTGACGATGACGAAAGTCTGTCCGAGCCGTTCGCGAAGGTCGAAGAAGAGGCTGTGGAGGTCGGCTCGATTGCGGGTGTCGAGAGAGCCGGATGGTTCATCGGCAAAAATGACATCGGGTCGATTGGCGAGAGCCCGGGCCACCGCTATGCGCTGTTTCTCGCCGCCCGAGAGTTGGGAGGGCTTGTGGGAAGCACGGTCGCTGAGGCCCATTTGGGCGAGGAGCTCACTGGCCCGCTCGCGAGCTTCACGTGTGGAGCTTTGGGCGAGAAGTCGTGGAATCATGACATTCTCGAGCGCCGAGAACTCCGGCAGCAGCTGGTGGAACTGAAATACGAAACCGATGTGGCAACATCGGAATTGTGAAAGTTCCGAGTCGCGCAGACTCATGACATCGGTGCCTCCGATGCGCACCTCGCCGGCATCGGGGCGGTCGAGAGTGCCGAGAATTTGGAGGAGTGTGGTCTTGCCGGCACCGCTGGGTCCCACAATAGCTACGACCTCGCCCTTGGAGATGGAAAGGTCGATGCCGCGCAGCACCTGAAGGTTGCCGTAGGATTTGATGATACCTGATGCCTGAATCATAGAAGATGTCGGATTAAATTTGTGCAAAGATAGCAAATATTTCCCGAAACACAAACAAAAAGGAAAGAAAAATACGAGAAAACTTGCATATTCGCAAATTTTGGGCTATATTTGCAGCCATGAAACGTCAAAAGAAAGGCGTTAAGAGACATTAAGAGACAAAAACGGAGACAAACCGAATCACTTCGCCCTGTCTCCTTCAAACGGAAAATTTTCAAACCAGTATATGGTGGTCCCACTAGGGCTTGAACCTAGGACAAACGGATTATGAGTCCGCTGCTCTAACCGACTGAGCTATGGGACCAAGTCTCAACACATGGAAGACTTGTGCAAAAGTCCTCTCTACTGACTTTTTGCGGGCACAAAGATACGACATATTTTTAGAATATCCAAATTTTTTCTGAAAAAAATGAAGATTTTTCGTGATTTTGACCATATAACGGGCTGTTTTGCCACCTGTATCGGATTTTTTGACGGTGTACATAGGGGACATCAATTCCTACTGGAGCACCTCAAGAGCGAGTCGAAGAGCCGCAATCTGCTGTCGGGAGTCATCACTTTTGTGAACCACCCGAGGAGGCTGATTCAGCCGGACTTTCCTCTTCCGCTGATAGACACTCTGGACGAACGTCTGGAGAAACTGGCATCGACCGGCATTGACGCGTGTTTCCTGTTGGACTTCACGGACGAGATACGCCGTCTGACGGCAGAGGAGTTTTTGCGTGGGGTGCTTCACGAGAAGATGCATGTGCGGCACCTGCTGATAGGGTACGACCATCGGTTCGGTCACAATCGGGCCGAGGGATTTGACGACTATGTGAGATACGGAGCGGCGTGCGGTATGGAAGTGGTGCTGGAGCCTGAGAAATGCGACGGTACGGAGGGGCTGCACTACAGTTCGTCGGAGGTGAGAAGGGCGCTGGCGGCGGGCAATGTGGAGAAAGCCTCAAACATTCTGGGCCGTCCCTACAGAATGGGCGGACAGGTGGTGGCCGGGCATCAGTTGGGCAGGACGCTGGGGTATCCTACGGCCAATCTGTGGATTAGGGAGAAGGACAAAATCATTCCCGAAAGAGGGGTCTATGCCGTATGGGCCACCTTGGAGGACGGGACGCGGCATCCTGCGATGCTGAACATCGGATGCCGTCCGACGGTGGACGGACCCGACCACAAACTCACGCTGGAAGCGCATCTCATCCATTGGGACGGGAATCTTTACGGACAACGATTGCGCCTTGACCTGATGCACCGGCTGCGACCCGAACGCAAGATGGAGTCGCTCGAAGAGCTCAAAGCACAGCTCTGTCAGGACGTGGAGGCTTCGATGGCGGTGCTGCGGAGTGCTTCGGACTAACGGGCGCGTTGGTCGATGAATTTGACGGGTTTTCGTGACTTGGCGGGGAAATTGATGCTGCGAATGACCTCGACGGGCATGATTTCGACCAGGGGAGCCACACGCAGACGGGAACGGAAGCGGTCCTTGAGTTCCTTGACGGCAGCATTTTCCTCGGGTGCAGCCGGAGAGAGACCGCATTTCACGATGACTTCGTCGGTTCCGGCTTCGCTGTCTCTCACCACCACGACGTAGTTTTCAATCCAAGGAGTATTGTCGAGCACATCGTTGATGGCCGGCGGATAGAGGGTGGTTCCCTTGAGCTTAATCATATTGTTTTTGCGACCCAGCAGAGGGGTGAGGCGATAGCTCCACCGCCCGCATTTGCACTGTTCGACGCGTTTGGCTGCAATGTCTCCCGTGCGGAAACGCAGAAGGGGCATTCCCTCGACACCGAGTGTTGTGACAACGACCTCTCCGGGCTGTCCGTCGGGCACGGGGAGATTGTCGTCGCCGATGATTTCGACGACAATGAGTTCGGGATGGACGTGACCACCCAGTCCGAATTGGCACTCCGAGAAGGTTGCCGACATTTCGGTGGAGGAGTAGGTGGCATAGAGTTCCACCTCGGGCCATTTCTCATGGATGCGACGGCCCAGCAGATTGAGGGAGAAATCCTGGTTGCGGAGTCCCTCTCCTATGCCGATGATTTTGCGGACAGAGCTGTGACGATAGTCGATATTGTGTTCCTCGGCATATTGTACCAGACGGAGAATGAAGGACGGCACACACATGATGGCATCGGGGCGCATGCGCTGAATCGTGTCCCATTGGAGTTCGGGAATGCCGTTTCCCACACGGATGATGGAAGCTCCGAGAGCCCGTATGCCCAGGAAATAGGCCAGTCCCGCCATGAAACGCTTGTCGATGGTGGTCATGAGTTGGAGAATGTTGCCGGGCTTAAGTCCTGCGCAGGCAAAAGATTTCTTCTCGTTGTAGGCCAGTCGGTCGAGGTCGCGGTCGGTGCATCCGAATGTGACAGGCTCGCCCAGAGTTCCGGAGGTGGTTATGTAGTCCACGATTTTTTCTTTGGGCACACAGCGGAATTGGTCGTTGAAGAGTTGCAGGTCTTTCTTCTCGGTGAATGGGATCTGAACCAAATCTTCGAGTGTGCGGATGCTTTCGATGTGTATTCCGCAGGTCTCGAACAGGTGCCGATAGTAGGGGGAATTTTCCTGAAGGCAGCGCAGTTGTTTGCGGAGCAGGTCTTCCTGGAAGGCCTTGATTTCGTTGGGAGTTTTGAATTCTATGTCCATGACTTGAGTGAAGAACTGTTGATTCCGATTGTTTATCAAGAATTAGTGAATCAGAGATTTTTTTCTTTCTTTGCCTGAACTTCTTGAAACTTGAAACTTGAAACCTGAAACTTGAAACCTTGAACCATGAATCATGAACCATGTTCGATACGGTCGGCAAACCATCGGCGATAGGCGTGCATGCGTTCGCGAGAATTGGTTCCCATGGAGAGGTCGTCGGGTTGGAGCATTGGGCCGAAGACGAAGGTCAGTTTGCCAGGGCAGAGCACTTTGGCATTTTTGGGGAGGATGCTTTGTGCGCCATAGACACGCATGGGGATGATTGGGACATGGAGGGTCTCGGCCAGGTGGAACGCACCGCGATGGAAGCGTCCGACCTTGCCGTTGACAGAACGGGTTCCCTCGGGGAAGATGACGAGGGAGTATCCGCGATTGAGGATGTCGCCAACGGCCTTCTCGTTGTTCTCGATGCCCCCCGAAGCGGGCACGAAGTCGGCGTGGTGCATGGCGTATGCAAAAGCGGGAGAGTTCCAGTTGTTGTCGTTGGCCATACCCACAACACGCTTGGAGATTGAAATGGCGGCGAGCATATCGAGGGTTGATTGGTGGTTGCCGATGATGATGGCTCCGCGCGGGGTGGAGTTGATGAAGTCCAAGATATGGTCGGGATCCTTGATGCGCAGTTTGACGTTTGGCAGAGACCAAATTCCCCAACGGAAGACGCCGTTGGCGAAGCTG
>CALBPV010000075.1 GCA_937899265.1 uncultured Bacteroidales bacterium | reverse complement strand
GGGCTATCCTTCGAG
Organism: uncultured Bacteroidales bacterium; assembly: GCA_937899265.1. Taxonomy (GTDB): domain Bacteria; phylum Bacteroidota; class Bacteroidia; order Bacteroidales; family UBA3663; genus Liminaster. The sequence continues at coordinate 10,475 of CALBPV010000075.1, read as the reverse complement.
ACGAGACAGGCGACCTGCGGGGTGCTGTTGAGGACTATACCGCTGTCTTCGAACAACATCCGAAATTCTTTCCCGCCCTTTATGCGAGAGCTGAAGACAACCGCAAACTGGGCCGCACAAAAGCAGCCGACGAGGATTTCAAACAGGCCTTCCTCATCGAACAGCAAGCCAAACAGGCCAAAGAACGCGGAGAGACACATCCCGAGGACGAAGATGCCGAACTGACCGACCAGGAGCGTTCGCGCAAGGAAAGCGACCGTAACATACGCAAGTTCAACCGCGTGATGACGGCCTCTATCAACGACACCAAAGACCGCTATAAGAGCTCCATAAGAGGCAGGATTCAGGACCGACAGTTCACGGTCGAACTCCAGCCCATGTTTATCCTCTCGTACTATGAGGAGAGCAGCGAGGTGCGTCAGTGGATATATTTCGAGAAGACGCTCTCCGATTTCAATCGCGCCGGCCTCTTGAGCCGCAGGCTGAAAGTGGTTTGCCACGAACCCATGTTGAGCCAGAATCAGGTGAATGCCCATTTCACGAGCATCAACGACTACTCCTCGATCATCGGAGCCTCGGGCGGAAGCGTGGTCACCTTCTTCGGACGCAGTCTGGACTACATGCTGGTGCAGGACTATCAGAATGCCATCAACGACTTGAATCAGGTGATACTCCGCCGTTCGGATTTTATTCTGGCCTTCTTCAATAGGGCCGTAATCCGCTTCCGCCAGCTGGAAGTGAACGAACGTGCTGCCGCTACGGCCACAAGTTCGGAAGGGGAGGAGGAACTCAAAAACTCGGCTTTGGGAACCCATTCCGCAGAATATCAGGCCGTGAAAGGTCTCTCGGCCGGGCAGCAGGCCAGTCTCGACCTCGAACGGCTGAAAGCTTCGCGCAAGGTGGAATGCGAACTGGCCATACGCGACTTGAACCGTGTGATAGAACTGTCGCCCACCTTCGTGTACGCCTATTACAATCGCGCCTTCATCTCCTCGAAACTCAACAACTTCGATGCAGCTGTCGAAGACTTGAACCGTGCGATAGAGCTTTATCCCAATTTTGCCGAAGCTTATTACAATCGCGGACTCATACGTCTTCGCCAAGGACAGACCGAAGCCGGAGTGAAAGACCTCAGCAAGGCAGGCGAACTCGGACTTGTGGCCGCCTACAGTGTGCTGAAACGAGCCACAGCCGACTGAGGATATCAGATAATTACAGAAAAAAATACAACAACTACCAATATGCAACAGAAAATCATCATTCTCGATTTCGGAAGCCAGACGACTCAGCTGATAGGCCGTCGTGTGCGCGAACTTGACACTTTCTGCGAAATTCTGCCCTACAACAAAATGCCCAAGGACGACCCTTCTGTGATAGGTGTCATCCTGTCGGGTTCACCCTTCTCGGTCTATGACAAGGAGGCATTCAAAGCCGATATGACAGAGATACGCGGCAAGTATCCCATTTTGGGCATTTGCTACGGAGCGCAGTACATGAGCTATCTCTACGGCGGCAAAGTGGAGCCGGCCAACTCGCGCGAATATGGCCGCGCCAACCTCAAGACTTTCGAGAAGGAGAACCTCCTCTTCCAAGGTTTCAACGACAATTCGCAGGTGTGGATGAGTCACGGAGACACCATCACGGCTTTGCCCGACGGATTCCGTTGCATCGCTTCGACCGAAAAGGTGAAATATGCTGCCTATCAGGCCGACGGAGAGAAGCTGTGGGGCGTACAATTCCACCCCGAAGTATTCCACACAACCCAGGGCACACAACTGCTACGCAACTTTGTGGTCGATATCTGCGGCGGAAGGCAGGATTGGAGTCCCGCCAACTTTGTCGAGACAACCGTAGCCGAACTTCAAGCACAGTTGGGCAATGACCGCGTGATTCTGGGTCTCTCGGGCGGTGTCGATTCGAGTGTGGCTGCCGTGCTGCTCAACCGGGCCATCGGTAAAAATCTCACCTGTATCTTCGTCGATCACGGTATGCTTCGCAAAAACGAGTTCAAGAATGTGCTCCACGACTATGAATGTCTGGGACTCAATGTTATAGGCGTGGATGCCAGCGAGAAGTTTTTCAGCGAACTTGAAGGTGTCACCGAACCCGAAAAGAAGCGTAAAATCATCGGCAAGGGATTCATCGATGTCTTCGATGCAGAAGCACAGAAAATCACCGATGCCAAATGGCTGGCTCAGGGAACCATCTATCCCGACCGTATCGAGAGTCTCAACATCACGGGTCGGGTTATCAAGAGTCACCACAATGTGGGCGGTCTCCCCGAGAAGATGAATCTCAAACTTTGCGAACCGCTCAAGTGGCTTTTCAAGGACGAAGTGCGCCGTGTGGGCCGTCAGCTCGGAATGCCCGAACACCTCATCACCCGTCATCCCTTCCCGGGTCCCGGTCTGGCCGTGAGAATTTTGGGGGACATTACCCGCGAGAAAGTGCGAATACTCCAGGATGCCGACGACATTTTCATTCAGGGACTCCGCGAATGGAAAATCAAGGATTCCGAAGGCAACATCGTGAAGGACGAATACGGCAACGAGCAGTCTCTCTATCACAGGGTTTGGCAGGCAGGTGTCATCCTTCTGCCCGTCAAGAGTGTGGGCGTGATGGGCGACGAACGTACCTACGAACGGGCCGTAGCCCTGAGAGCTGTCACCTCTACCGATGCAATGACAGCCGACTGGGCTCACTTGCCTTACGAATTCATGGCGCAAGTGTCAAATGATATCATCAATAAAGTGCGCGGAGTGAACCGTGTTTGCTATGATATCAGCTCAAAACCGCCTTCGACGATTGAATGGGAATAAAAAAACTTAATTTTTTTGGTAGTTTCAAAAAAAATCATTATCTTTGCAGCCAAAATTGAACAGATTAATGATAGACACTATAAAAAAAGTTAGTCTCGCCCTGTTGTTGGGGGTGGCGTTTACGGCCGGACGGGCTCAGAATGAAAACCCGTCCAACCTCACCTCGTCGCCCTACACACGTTACGGCATGGGCAAGTTGGGAAATGTGGGCAATGTCATTACCCGCGGTATGGGTGGATTGAGCCAGGGTGTGCGCAGCAACGCCTACACCAACCTCTACAATCCGGCTTCCCTCACGGCCATCGATACACTGACGATGATATTCGACCTCGGTCTGGAGGCCCAATACGGACGTTACTCCGAGAACGGCCAGAAGGCCTCGAAATGGGATGCAGGCTTCTCTTACTTCTCGTTCCATTTCCCCCTGTGGCGCAATTTCGCCGGTTCGCTGTCGCTGACACCTTATTCGATGGTGGGTTATGAGTACGGCACCAACGACTCCATTCCCATCGAATCGCAAATCACGGCCAACGACACAATGACCTACGAAACCTACTACGGAGGCACGGGCGGTCTGTCGCGTGCGATGGCCTCCATCGCCTGGATGCCCCTCAATACCCGTACGCAGTCTCTCTCGGTGGGTGTCAATATAGGTTATATCTGGGGCACGGTATCGAATGCGGGCACCTTCCTCATCAATTCGGGTCACGGACACTCAACCTTCACCTGGCGAACCTTTACGGCCAATGGTATGTCGATTGATTTGGGCGTGCAGTACACCCGCCTTCTCTCGCCGACGCGGTCGTTCACCGTGGGTGCCACTTTCTCGCCGAAAATCGATCTCGACATCGATGCCGAAATCGAAAAGTCGAACAATTCCGACACGATTGCCTATTCTCTCACCGACATGAGAATGGCCACACCTCTCAAATTCGGAGTGGGTGCAACGTTCAATTTTGACAGAAAATGGGTCTTCGGAGCTGATTTTTCGTTCGAAAATTGGAAAAATGTACCCGGTTTGAGCACAAATTTGCAAAAAATCGACGATTTTTACAAAAATATTACTAAATTTGCAGCGGGTTTTGAGTACCGTCCTGCGATTATCGACCAAAACTACTTTAAGGTTTGCCGTTATCGCGCCGGTATCTCAGCCAAAAACTCCTACATAGAGGTCTATGGTTCGCAGAATTGGGAGTACACGGTTTCGGCCGGCGTTTCCTTCCCCGTGGGACAGATGTCGAACAGACGTTCAATGCTGAACTTAGCCATCGATTATACCCACCTTGCCCCCTCCAAAAGCGGTCTCCTATCGGAAAACTATCTCGGATTCTCTTTGGGAATCACCTTCAACGAGGTTATGTTCTTCCGTAACAGGTTGCAATAATTTATTTACAAATCATTTTATAATTACTAACGATGAAAAATTCTCTGAAATTGCTGGCTGGCATTTTGCTGGCAATGGGCGCAACGACAGGTTACGCTCAGGAATTTCCTGAAGATTGTGTGACCAACAACAGTCTCTACACCGAGTATGCTAAGCAAAAGAACTATGCCGATGCCTATGAATTTTGGGCTCAGCTCTACGCTCAGTGTCCTAACTTCAACAAGAACCTTTATATCTACGGCGAGCGTATTCTCGAGTGGAAGATTAAGCAGTCGAAGGAAGATGCTACTCGTCAACAGTATGTGGATGCTCTGATGAAGCTCTATGACGACCGTATCAAGTACTTCGGCGATGACCCGAAGACTCCTGCTGCCGACATTTTGGGCGACAAGGCTTTGGCTTACCTCATCTACAACGGCAACAAGGCCGACACCGAGCAGGCTTTCAAGTGGCTCGACGAGAGCGTTGCCAAACTCGGCGCTCAGGCCGATGCCAAAGTGCTTGTTCAATGGGTGAACCTCAGCTTCAAGAAGTATCAGAAAGATCCTTCTTTCAAGGCTCAGTACATCGCCAACTACATGAAGGGTTCGGAGTATATGAACGGCTCGCTCGACTCTTGGCAGCTCCGCCTCGAGGCTGCTCAGCGCGATTCGCTCAATCCCAAGTCGCCCAAGGAAATCTCCACTTCCGAACAGTTCATCTCCTACATCAAGAAAATGAAGGTCGGAATGGTAGGTCAGTTCGGCAATTCCGGTGCTGCCGATTGCAACACTCTCGTTGAAATCTTCACTCCCCAGGTGGAGGAGAAGAAGGATGATCAGGCTTTCCTCTCGAACGTTACCGCCCTGTTGGCCCGTTCGAAGTGCAAAGAGGAGGCTCTCTATTTCAAGTGTGCTGAATACCGCTATCAGTTGTCTCCCGATATGGAATCGGCCAAGGGTATGGCTCAGCTTGCCATGAAGAACAGCGACTGGGACAAAGCCATCTTCTATCTCGAAGAGTCTCTTGGTTTCGCCATTCAGCCCGAAGACAAGGCCGATATCTACCTTCTCGAGGCCAATATTTACTATAAGTATAAGAAGAACTTCTCGAAGGCTCGTGACCTTTGCCGTCAGTCGTTGAATTTCAACCCCCAGCAGGCAGATCCTTACATATTCATTGCAGATATGTACCGTCAGTCCGGTCCCATGGTATTCCCCAACGACGACAATGTGGTACGTTCGCTCTGCTACATGGCCGCTGTTGAAGAACTTTATAAGGCCAAAGCAGCCGATCCTTCTCGTGCAGCTGAAGTCAACTCGATGATTTCGGCTTACAAGAAGGCTTATCCCGAGAAGTCGCAGCTCTTCATGAAGGGCATGCAGCCCGGCAGCAAGAAGACCGTAGGCGGTTGGATGGGTGTCACGGTGACCATTCCGGAATAATTTTTCCTCCCTTATAAGGACGCATTCCCTATATATTTAAAAAGGAGTGCGTCCTTTTTTCTCTTTTATCCCCGAAAAGGAAGTTCTAAAACACAGCACCCTTATGAAACCCTTATATACCTTTCTTATCCTCTTGGCATTTCCGATTCAACTTCTTGCCGGCGACTGGACAATAGAGCGCAGCGGGAAGCTGTCTCTGTATATTGACCGCGGAGAAGCCGAGGTTGTTCGGACGGCAGGTGAGCTCCTCACTCGTGATTTTGCCAATGTAATGGACGTGAAAGTCAGCATTGTGACCAAGAGTCCGAAGGCGCAGATTGTGGCCGGAACACTCTCCAACCGTTCATTCGACAAAGCGGTCAAAAAAGCCGGCATCGATGTTGCTGGCATTCGGGGCAAGCATGAAGCTTTCCTGGTGCGACTCGTCGGCAAACAGCTTTGGGTAGTGGGTTCCGACAAAAGGGGTACTGCCTACGGCATGCTCGAGATTTCTCGCGAGCTTGGCGTTTCTCCCTGGGAATGGTGGGCCGATGTGATTCCTCTGCCCAAAGACCGCCTTACACTGCCCGATGGATTTGTGCGCACTGATGCGCCTGCCGTGCCCTATCGCGGCATTTTCATCAACGATGAAGATTGGGGTATGATGCCGTGGGCCTCAAAGAACTATGAACCGCGCATGCGTGCCGCCAACGGGGGAGAGGCCGAGCCGGTGAAGGGCGAAATCGGTCCCTATACGCATGCCCGCATTTTCGAACTTCTGCTTCGTCTGCGTTCCAATGTCTTCTGGCCTGCGATGCATGGCTGTTCGCTTCCGTTCTACAGCAACTGGGAAAATCAGAAAATGGCCGACCGCTACGGCATCGTGGTTTCCACGTCCCACTGCGAACCGATGATGCGCAATGCCAACGGCGAATGGAAACCATGGGCCGACAATCCCAACGGCTCGCGCTACAATTATGTCGATAATCGCGACTCTGTGCTTCTCTTCTGGAAGCAGCGTGTCAAAGCTCTCCGCAACAGCGATTGTATCTACACCCTCGGCATGCGCGGCATTCACGACGGCCCGATGCAGGGAGCCAAGACAATTCCCGAACAGGTGACAGCACTCACTTCGGTGCTCAAGGATCAGCGTCAGATGCTCTCTGAGTACGTCAACTCCGACATCACCAAGATTCCCCAGCAGTTTGTGCCCTACAAGGAGGTGCTCGATTGCTATCGCGAAGGATTGGAGGTGCCCGACGATGTGACGCTAATGTGGTGTGACGACAACTACGGCTACATCACCCACATGCCCACAGCCGATGAACAGAAACGCACCGGCGGCAACGGTATCTATTACCACATTTCTTATTGGGGGCGTCCCCACGACTATACTTGGTTGCCCACCGTGCATCCCGAGCTGATGCTTTCGGAATTGCTGCGCGGCTACGATCACGGTATCAATACCATCTGGATTCTCAATGTGGGAGATGTCAAGCCGATGGAGTATGAAACACAACTCTTTATGGACCTTGCCTGGAATCCCGAACAGTTCCGCAGCCGGGAAGCACTCGACACATACACCGACGCGTGGTACACACAGCAGTTGGGTATCGACGCACAGGGTATTTCGCGACTGATGACCAAATGGTACGACTTCTGTTGGCCCTATAAGCCCGAATGGATGGGCGGCACGCGTACCGAGGAGAAAGATCCTTCCTGGAAACTTCCTCATGATTTGGATCTCAATGAGGCACAGTTGCGTCAGCGTTTGGCGCAGGCCGCCGAGTTGGCTTGGCTCCAGTCGAATTATGCCGGTGTGCCCGAAGCCCGCAAGGCCGCTTTCTTCGAGCTCGTGGAATATCCTGTCCTCTCGACCGTGGGTCAGTCCCAAAAGTGGCACAACTGGCAGCTCGCACGCCACGGACGCGGATATTGGGAAGCTTCCGATGCCGGCGAAAAACTGGTGCAGGAATGTAACGAGACCTACAACACCCTGCTCGACGGCAAGTGGCGCGGAATGATTTCCAACCGTCAGCGTCGTCTGGCCGACTACATGCCTGTGCCCAAAGATACAGCCGCAAAGGCAATGCCGCAGGGACAGAAAGGACTCCTGATATATGAGTCCACCTCTGTAGTGGGTGAGACCGTTGCCCGGGGAACCCGGCTGGAAATCCCCTTCTCGGCTTCGGGTGATGCTGTCTCTCTCGAGATTTTCACGCTCCCGCGTCATCCCGAGGACGGCAAGCAGATTCGCTACAGTGTCTCTATTGACGGACAGGCTACCCAGACACTCGAATTTCACACCGAAGGACGTTCCGAGGAATGGAAGCGCAATGTCTATAGCAACCGCGCCATACGCAAGGTGACGGTTCCCGTTGACAGTTCGCTCTCCGAACACACGCTCACCGTTGAAGCTCTCGATGAAGGCATCTCCCTCCAGAAAGTCTTCCTCAAAGAAAAGTAACCTCTCCCGAAAATCCTTCGGAACATCTGCTTATTTGCAACCCCGACACCACAAAATCCATGATGAAAAGGAAAAATAAGCTTCAAATTGCATTTTTCTGCAGAAATGTTTGGCCATTCGGCAGGAATTTGCTATCTTTGCAGCCGCTGATTCCGATTTGGGCTTCATCAAGCGAATGCCGGGTGTGGCATTCCGCCCTGCGGAGAAACTTTTTAAGTTTTTTGTTTATATTAAAATGTTTGCAATCGTAGAGATGCAGGGTCAGCAGTTTCGTGTAGAGGCTGGCCAAAAGGTATGTGTCCTCAATCTGAAGGACGCTAAGGTTGGCGACAAGGTGACCTTCGACAAGGTTCTCCTCGTCAACAATGATGGTGCGGTAAGCGTAGGCACTCCCGTCGTTGAAGGCGCTAAAGTTGTTTGCGAAGTCGCACAGGTAGAAGTTCGCGGTAAGAAAATCATCGTCTTCCACAAGAAGCGTCGCAAAGGCTTCGACAAGAAGACCGGTGCCCGTCAGCACTTCACCGAGGTGTTAGTTAAAGAAATTGTTGCATAATTAAAGAAAGGAGAAACTTAGCATGGCACATAAAAAAGGTGTCGGTAGTTCTAAGAACGGCCGTGAGTCTCATTCCAAACGACTTGGTGTCAAGAAGTTTGGCGGTGAAATCGTAAAAGCTGGCAACATCCTCGTTCGTCAGCGTGGTACTAAGCACAATCCTGGTCTTAACGTAGGTCTCGGCAAGGACGACACGCTGTATGCTTTGTCCGACGGCGTTGTAGTCTTCTCCAAGAAGCGCAACAACAAGTCGTACGTTTCGATTCAGCCTTTGGCAGAATAAACATTCAGACTAACATCATACGAATCATCGCCTCCCGCCCCTTGGGCTAATAGGGCGATGATTCTTGTTTTTAAAATCCCAAGACAATGTTAACGCTTAAGTTGATTACGGAACAGACCGACCGTGTAATTAAAGGTCTGAACAAAAAACATTTTCAAGGTGCAGAAGAAGCCGTTCGCAAAGTAATGGCTATGGATGCCGAGCGTCGTGCTGCACAAGCCGCTCTCGACCAGAAACTTGCTGCGGGCAATCAGGCCGCCAAGGAAATCGGTGCCCTCATGAAGGCCGGCAAAAAGGAAGAAGCCGAAGCCGCCAAAGCTCAGGTTGCAGCCCTCAAGGCCGAGTGCAAAGAACTCGAAGACAAGAAGAACCAGATGCAGAAGGAGATGGACGCTTTCCTCTGCACCATTCCCAATATCCCCTATGACGAGGTGCCCGAAGGCACTTCCGCTGCCGACAATCTCGTGGTGAAACTCAACGACAAGATGCCCTGCGAGTTGCCCGCCAATCCCAAACCTCACTGGGAAATAGCCAAAGTTCTCAACCTCATCGACTTCGATTTGGGCGTGAAGATTACCGGCGCCGGTTTCCCCGTCTATCGCGGTTTGGGTGCCCGTCTTCAGCGTGCCCTCATCAATTTCTTCCTCGATCAGGCCCGTGCTGCCGGTTATGAGGAAATCATGCCTCCTACGGTGGTGAACCAGGCTTCCGGCTACGGAACAGGACAGCTGCCCGACAAGGAAGGTCAGATGTATCACTGCGAGGTCGATGATCTCTATCTCATTCCCACCGCCGAGGTTCCTGTCACAAACATCTATCGCGATGTTATTCTCAACGAGAAGGACCTTCCCGTCAAGAATACGGCCTACACTCAGTGTTTCCGTCGTGAGGCCGGCAGCTACGGCAAAGACGTTCGCGGTCTGAACCGTCTGCATGAGTTCTCCAAGATTGAGATTGTGCGCATCGATACGCCCGAACACAGCGCCGAGAGCCACAAGGAAATGCTTGAGCACGTGGAAGGTTTGGTTCAGAAACTCGGCTTGCCTTACCGTATTCTCCGTCTCTGCGGCGGCGACATGAGTTTCACATCATCGGTATGCTACGATTTCGAAGTTTATTCGGAAGCCCAGAAACGGTGGCTCGAGGTAAGCTCCGTTTCCAACTTCGACACCTATCAGGCCAATCGTCTCCACTGCCGTTTTCGTCGTGCCGATTCCAAGAAGATTGAACTCTGCCACACTCTCAATGGCTCTGCCCTCGCTCTGCCTCGCATCGTGGCTGCCATCCTCGAGGACTATCAGCAGGCCGACGGTTCGGTCAAGGTGCCCGATGTGCTGGTTCCCTACATGGGCTGCGAATACATCCGCTAAGCAAAGAATCTGCCCAAAGGTTTTTCAGAATAGAATACCCCGTTCTTCATCGGAAGAGCGGGGTATTTTTGGGGATATTGCTCCGCCGAAAGTCGGCAACGGGTAAATAAGTGTCAAAAGCTTACCGCAAATTGGAACGATGAATTGACAAGTGTCAAAAGCTTGCCGCAAATTGGAACAACGAATTGACAAGTGT
>CALBPV010000074.1 GCA_937899265.1 uncultured Bacteroidales bacterium | reverse complement strand
ACGGTTTTTTATCTCCACCAAAGTAAATTCCAAGAACGAACCCAACTGATGCTATCGTGCCGACCTCATTTGCGTTAATGCCCATCTCGGCTCCGACTCGGACTGTGCCCCACGCCGACAAGGGCGTTAATACAATCAATCGAACAGAGAAGAATACTACCGCCCACAGTATATATTTCAAGTATTTTTTTACATCTGTTGGGGTTTTTATCTTCTGCGCGAAAAAAACAGAGATAAGAATAATCAAGCGTTTCATGACCGGTTCTGCTATAGAGTAATAGTTTGAGTCTCGTTGATAAAGCCGGTTCCGCTGCAGCGATCACAATCTTTTCGATAAGATCCATAAGAATTACCTGTGTAACCCTTTCCGACGCAAACAGGACATTTTATCATCGTTGTGATCTTGCTTCTGTTCACATGAGTCGAGTGGTCATGGCTATTGGCCGCCTCAAGCTCCTCCGGAAGGGCTTTATGCCAGCCTTCTCCGCTTGCGGAAACCCACATGGTATTATTCTTCTCCAAATACTCGCCATTGTATGTCCTTCTTGAGCCGGGACTGGTGACAATCTTGATTTTAACCTTGCTTTTGGTCGAGTTCCATTCTTCTATAGTTCCGGTCACATAGTCTTTTTCGTTTGCATCAAGCACCAGACACAAACGGTCACCCACATCCCATTTCTGGGGATCGGAATTCTCCTTGACCTTCTGGTTGTAGATACGCTGCTTCTCCATCGCGATGCGGCGTTCTTCGGCTGCTTTCTGTTCAGCGATTTTTCGTTCGCGGGCAGCTTGTTCGGCGGCCAGGCGAGCCTTTTCTGCAGCAACCCTTGCGGCTTCTTCTTCGGCAGCTTTCTGCTCGGCAAAAATCTTTTTCTGCTTGTCAGAGTAATCGAAACGTTTCCCTTTGATATTAAGCTTCCATTCGAAACCGTCGTCTGCGACCACTACGGCATAATCATCTTCCGGTCTTACGTTGCCTTTGAATTCAGATATCATATTCGTGTATCTCGGGGTAAATATTATCCCGTCCGCTTTCACGAAGCCATATACATTGTCATAGTTATAATAGGCGGCACCGTTTTTCAGATGTCCGGTCGTAATGCTCATCTCATTCCAGTGTGAGGAAGAAGAAACACACCAGCAAAAGCTGTTGCGTCCGACAGGAAACCCCTTCTCGAAGAAGGCCTCAAAATACACGAATTCTTCGCCGTGGCGAACATAACCGATACCTTTTCCGTCCAGCCGTCCGTCAACAATGTTCCCGTTCCAGGAGATGTCGGAATATTCCCTGAACATAGGTTCTCCCGCATAATTGGAATAGAGGACGCCCTTCCCTTTCTTATTCAGCGAAGAAAAAGGTACGCTGAAGGTGCTGTAATGCTCAAACAAGTAAGCGTCATATTCATTTTTTGGGAGGAAATAATAGACGCTGACAATTTCCGTGAGAGATCCGAATCGGGATATCCTCTTGGTTTCGCATTCGCCTATATAAAAGTCGTGTTGCCTGGCATATCTGTCAAAGGCATCTTTGTCTATCACCTGATCTCTCAGGTTTTCGACTTTATAATACTTTCCGCGTTCCCGGCCATTTTTCAGTGCCGCATTGAACAATTTCTCCTGCCCGCTGGCCAGTGTGCAGCACAGCAACAATGCTATAGCGAAATACTTTTTCATATGGAATTAAAAATCAACGGCAACGCCGAGTTCAACATAAAAATCACGTCTGGAGATAGACGAGCTCAAATCTCCATAGGTTTCTGCATTGTACTTTTCGCCTGCAAAGCCTGCGTGGAAACCGGCATTGGAGAACACACCCACGGTGTTGGAAACATAAAACTTGGCACCGCCCTTGGCTCCTACTTCGAGAGAGAGGGTGTGGACATTTCCGGATTTGATATTGCCCACACCCGCTCCAGCGTATATGGGGAACTGGATGCGCTTCCCGTCATTGAACACCTTGCCCCAGTACCTCATGAAAGACGTCACGCGGATATGGTCGTCTTCATTTTTCATATACAGTTTATCTCCTTCGTGACTGCTGCTTGTCAAGATTCCCCGATAGTGCGAAAACTCAATGATACCGTTCTGAAAAATGCTTTCCACGGCGATACTTATTCCAACGGTAGTTCTGAAATTATAGGTGAATATCTCTTTTGGATCATCGAAACTCAATTTCAGGCTTTGACCTCCGACAGGTGTGAGACCGAGTGTCCAGTTTCCTGCAAAGATGCTTGTGAATGACGAAGTCGCCATCAGTAAAAAGGTGATAAACAATAATCTCTTCATAATTTTATGTTTTTTTTGCTTTTGGATTCTTCGCTATGCTCAGAATGACATAAGGGGCACGCAGAATGGCACGGCAAACCCCGCGAAAACCCCGAAGGATTCGCGTGCCGATTCTTGTAAATTATTGATTATAAACCTTTTAACCCCCCCCAGAGAGTCTGGAGAACGTGTCGGGGACAGGGTTATATACAGCGAAAACTGCCATTCCGAGCGATTTCAAACGCAAATATAGCGTTTTTCACCAATTTTCCAAACTCCGGCAATCCTTGCAAATGAGGCTGACTCAAAAGTGAGTTGGCCTCTCGGGGAGCCATGCCGAAAATGAGGTGAATTTCGGCACGGGTGACGGGAAAACCGTGAAAACTGCGCGCTGCAGCGCAACACTACGGGAGTTGACATGTGCGGGCGTGGAAGCCCGATTGCACTAAAAAGAATATTTTCAAGCTACAAGGCCTCAACGACCGCTTTGTCCAGACCGGTGGCCTTGGCAATCGTGTCTATATCCACGCCAAGAGCTTTGAAGTTCCTGGCGTCTTCAGTTTTACCCTTCTCTATTCCTTCCTTCATCCCTTGTTCCAGTCCTTTCTCCATTCCTTTCTCTTCTCCCTGCATCCTTGCCCATTCGAGCTGATCGAGTTTGTCCCTTTCCGTTAGCATCGTCTTTTCGTATTGTTTGCGTTCCTCAGGGGCGAATTTAGCAATTTCCGCCAACTCGAACAACTTTTCGAAGAATTTTCCCTCGAGTTCGGGCGGCCTGTTCCGGAAGGCGGTCATGTTGTGCAGGGCGTAGCACGTCTTTTCCAGGGTGCTGACCCCGGGCGAATCGAGGCCCCTCGCGTTGGGGAGCTCCAGAAAGACGAAGTTGAGCTTGTCGGTGAGCAGCTCCTTCGTGCGTTCGTTGCGGATTGCATAGCTGAACCTGAACCCTTCGGAAGGGGAATGAATCACATAGTCCTGCAGGCTGATTACATAGACCGGAGGGAAGTCGTAGAATCTCATCCCCTTCTCCAGCTGCCTTGCAATCATCAAAGATGAATAGTAGAGGGTGCGGTCGTAGTAGTGCGGCTGGTAGTTCTTCTGGATTTCGACGTCGAAGCGTTCGCCGGTAAGGGCGTCCACGCATTCCACGTCGAAGACCGAATCGTGCTTCCCGGGGTCGTCATTGGTGTGGACCGTGTTCGTGTAGGTGATGCTGGAAATCTTCTTTCCCGGGAGCACCTGCTCGATGAGGGCGACCAGCATGTCCTTGTTCTGCTCGCTTCCGAAGATTTTCTTGAAGACGCTGTCGAGCAGCACGTTCGCATATCGTGTGAGGGTTTCTTCGGGTACCCTTCCCTTCTGCGGCCTTGCCGCGAGGGGGCTGTCTTGGAGTCCTTTTTTCATGCAGCAAAGCTACGGCAAGTGAAACCGTGTAGCAAAAATGTAAACGTTTATCTGCGAAAATCCCCAGCACAGTGCTCTCAGTGGCCGTAAAATCGTTCGTGTATACAGAAAAAATGCGTCACACTGTCAAAAAAACCACAGCCGACAGTCAGTGGAATCTCTCCGCTCATCCGTCTATCCGTGAGATCTCCCCACTCAAGGAGATGTGTCTTTTTTTCAACTCCTCCCCACTTGAAGGGAGGTGCCCACAGGCCAGAGGGGTCATTCCCCTCCGAAAGCCCCGCACACGAAAGTGCCTTGGAGGGCCTCTGATGGCACTTTGTTGTGCCAACTTCCCCTATTTTCGGGCTTGGTCCGCACAACAATACGCCTTGGAAGCATCTCTGTGGCCTATCGGCGTGCCAAGCTTTCGGAAATCCAAGCGGACTTTTACGACTCAACTATAAGGGGAAGACAATCGGGTGGCGCCCCTTCAATCTGTGCATTTTCGCGTTGTTTTGTATTGGCGGCTGCCGGGTGGCCCGGGGTGATTTACGGTAGAAAGCCGGTGTCGGAGGGCTGGAGCGGAGCGGAGGCAGGTATGGAGGCCCGGGCGCAGGCAGGCGGGAGGAAGGGATGCCCGGGCGCAGCCGGGCAGGAGCTCAGG
>CALBPV010000073.1 GCA_937899265.1 uncultured Bacteroidales bacterium | reverse complement strand
AGCTCCATCCCTGGCCCTCTACGTCCGCAATCTGGACAAGTGCATCGGAATCCGTGTCCTCCGCCTCCGCCCGTGATTCCGGATGTGGAATCACGGGGGGCGTTATCTCAAGCATTCCAGTACGGCTCCAAGGTGGTATTCAACCCTTCCTTTCGAGTATATTGTGTCAACGACCTGAACCAATGCGCTCTCCCGGTCTTTGTGATAACCGACAAACAGACGCAGGGCATCATATCTGCGCAGGTATCGTTTGCCGTCCGCCTCGTCAAGGTACGTATATTTATTAAGGGTGGTCTGTTTTAGTTCCCGAAACTCTATCGTCTTTGTCCCCTCCATTATTGCGTCGAAGTTCTCCTTTTTAATGTTCAGAACGAGCACCTTCATTCCTGTAGTGTCGAATGTGGATTTTTTTCGGACGATTGGTTTCTCCAGACATTGCAAATCTGGATTGTAGGTATAGCCGACGATTGTGCCGTCCAGAATTTTCCCGATGATGGTATCCACAATTTTCAGCGGAACCACAAACCATTCCTTGGGCAGATGACTTACTCCTTCATCGTCAACCACAGTCACGTGGAATTGTGCGACTTTGAGCACCTGATGTATCATATCTTCGAACTTCTGCGAATGCAAATTCACCACCTTGTAGCTGGCTACAATCTCAACGGGAGCCATAAGGTATGTGGGGTCGTGAGCCGCATTTGAGATACGTTCTTCAACGCTGTTGGTCGAGAATCCGATTTTATAAAGATTCGGCTGACTGCAGATAGACGGGTTCTGGGACAGAGAACGCAGCACATAGATGTGACCGGTCACACGGTCATTCTCTGCCAGGTCATTGTCGTTGAAGAAATTGCTCACCGTCTCTTCATTCGGATCTGTAACCGCATAGCCCGATTCGACGACATTTTTGCGTAGCGTCTGAAGGAGAATATCCGATTCGGTTCCGTTGTCGAATATACAGCGTGTTCTGCCGTCCTGAAGACCGTTACTGCTGATTCTCTTGTTTTTGATGCTTTGCAGGAGAACGAATTGACCTTCCACAACATAGAAGTGACCCTCTTGGAAATTGAGGGTTTTGGTTATCTTTATGAGGCTTCTTTGTCCGTTCTTCAATTCTCGGTGTATCTGTTCAAACAGCGGACGAAATTCATCAAAGTCCTCACACAGTTTGCGTTGCGCCACATGATCTGCCTTTTTTCTTTGAGCCATCACTTTGCGCATATCGGCCGGAACATCAAACAGCTCGGCCTCTTTCTCGGAAATATCCAACAGAGGGTCGTTGAATATCTCTTCCAACTCTTTATTGGTGTCCATAAGTCCTTGTTTTATATGAGATTTTCTTTTCTCAACCTTGTCATTGCAGCCCACATCATCCTCTCCTTCAGGTCTCCGGTCTCTGCGGGTTCCCTTCCGTTGAGTTCAATCCAGGCTTTGACTTCTGCCAGTTTTTGTTTCATTCTGTCGTTGGCTGTGGGTGCTATGGTTAGAGGACGCACTCCGTCCAGCAACGGGTCATCGAAGATTTCCAACAATTTTTGGGGCCATTCCATTCGGGTCAATGTTAATCAGGTTCATATTCCAATCCTGCCAGTTTGCGGGCTTTCAGATTCTTCAGCATCTGAAGCGCTGAAGCCATTTCCCGAACTTTGGGATTGGGGTCGTCTGTTCGGGGCGGATTCCCGTTGTGCTCTCTTACATATTCCTGAAGAGGGCCTTTGTATATGACGATAGCCTGTTCCAGCGTCATATTGAATTTCTGTTCGGCAATGGTGTCCTGAATAATCTTCAGCGTGGGCGCATCCACCGACTTCGAAAGCACCTCGTATGCCCTCTGGAAGGGGTTGATGGTATTGATAAGATTGATGCTCAGTTTGTCTATATTGATAAAGCGGTTGGCTATCTTAATCAAGCGGTTCCCGTCGCTCTCGGATTCGCAAGCGGACTCCTGCGTAAAATCGATGGGATTTCCCTTCCCGTCGATGATGTCGTTACCCTTGATTATCGTATCGAGCAGCACTCGTTGGCGCACTTCTTCCACCTCTTCTTCCGAGAGATCCGGATAGCGTTCGCGTATCACTTTGGGCACCAGATGTTGGGTGATGGTCTCGGCGGTTGTTGAACCGCTGATGGCTCTCACCACCATATCGTCTTGAAGAATGGCCGCTTTCAGGTCATCCATCTGTTCCTCGACAATGAGTTTCGTCTTTTCACTCGACAGAGGCTTCAGACCTTCCACGACTATAATTCTCGAATCGCGGTCTGTATTGGAATCTTCGTCATTCTCGTTTTTGAAATGCCAGCTGGGAGCCATCACCTGCTCCATGAGCAAAGAAGCTGTAATGGCTTTCAGGAAATCGTTGACGGCTACCTTTACATCGCTCTGCTGGGCATCGGGCATTGCTATCATGTTGACGAAACGTGCTGTTTCTTTGCCCTCGCAGTCACGCGTACAGCGTCCGATGATTTGAATCACTTCGGTGAGTGAACCGCGCACTCCTATCGTGAGACACATCTCGCACCACTGCCAGTCGAAGCCTTCTTTGGCGGTGCCGAGCGCAATGATGATATCTACGTCTTCCTTTCGTTTCATACGCTGTAGATAACCCTGCACTATATTGCGGGTTTTGAGATTGTCCTCCACAAGGTCGGCCACCTTGAGCAAGCGCCCGTCGGAAGTTCTCACATGATATAGTCCCAGATTGACATCCTTCATCTCCACCGTGCCAATCACTTGCATTATCTCGTCGGTTTCGGCATATTTGCCCATTCCGGTTGATGCCCGCGCATTGACATTGGGGATATGGATGAGCGTTTTCTTGGTGGTATCGAGCACCTCTCCGATATGGTCCAAATAACTGCCGTGATAGAAATGGTAGCCAAGAACGAGATTCTTGAGATACTTGTAGCCGTTGAGCTGCTGATAGTAGTTATATGTGACGGGATAAAACCGGGCTTCGTCCTCTACTCTCAAGACGGGAATACCGTCACCTCGGAAGTAACTGCCCGTCATGGCCACGATATGACCCGTCGAGTTGTTCATTACGCGACGCACCACATCGCCAAGATTCGAATTGGCATCTGCACTGGTATGATGAAATTCATCAATGGCCAACAGGGTGTCGTTGAAACTCTCGTCGGAAATCTCTTTCATTCCGTTGCGAAGGGTGGCGTGGGCACAAACGAGTATCTTGGCCTTCTCCTGACGGAAGAATTCTTTGAAACGCTCTTTCTTGTCGCTCTCGTTTTTCACGTCCACGAGGTTATAATAGGGGGCCACCTCCCAGTCGGCAAAGAACCCGCCCGGAATGAGTCTGGTATTCTGGAAGGAACGTCCGATGCTTTTTTCCGGGACAGCCACCACGACTTTTTTCAACCCCTGATGGGCCAATTTGTCGAGGGCGATGAACATCAGTGCACGGCTCTTTCCAGAAGCCGGTGGAGCCTTGATGAGCAGGAAACGTTTGTTGCGTGCCTCGTATGCTTTCTTCTGCATTTCGCGCATACCCATCTCATCGGTCTTTGTGGCTTCGCCGGTCTGCAAATAGCGAATATCCACGATATTGTTGCTGTTTTGTTCCATAATCATTGATATAACGTTTAATTTTCTTAGTTTACAATAAATTATTCATTGCCTTTTCATCTTTTCGTACAACTTAAACAGGCACTCTAAGCGGGCCTCGTCCGAGGCGAAGGGATAGCCTGGATAACAGCTTTCCACGATGTCGTCCAGCCGTGCGTGTGCCTCGCGCAAGTCCTGCGGCATCTTGTCGGGGTCGTACAGGTCAGCCAAAGTCTTGTCAGGATAGAACTCACGGGTCACCAGCACGTTCTCTGCCGCCTCTTCTATCTCCGCTTTCTTCGCGGAAGAGATTTTGGGGAAGGGGAAGGTGTTGTAGCAGAGTTGGGCGGAATAACGGTATCGGGTTTCTAATTTGCCGCCAACAGTTCTTACCCATACCATGTGTAGCTTGCTTGTGAGAATTCCAAATAGCCATGTTGGGGCATTGTACAAGGCAAAAGCAGAATCCGAAACGATATCTTTCTCATTCAAAAACCCCATTGGTATATATTCTCGATTTTCAGATGACACACGAGGTATTAGTATTTTTTCTTCATCTTCTGGATGTTCTCTGAACTGATGAGGTCTATCTGCTAACGCTTGCCCATCCACCGACTCGTGCAATCTGAAAAACTTGTTACTCTCTATTCGTTTCTTAATGGGTGGAATACTGTTTGCTAACATCAATTGACTGTCATCAATCCACAGGCAATATACATTCTTTCCATTAATGAACTCTTCCGAGCCGTATATTTTGCGAATTAGTTCGTCTGCCTGTGGGTATTCCTCCAATAGTTGCCGCCTTTCTACCTCCTCCAATCGTAGATACTTGTTATTCCTGTCATCGTATGGCATGCAGCCGAAGCATAATTTGGGCAGTCCTGCTGGATCATGCGTACATTTATATACTATGGTCTCAGAATTGCTCATCAGATATGGGTTGA
>CALBPV010000072.1 GCA_937899265.1 uncultured Bacteroidales bacterium | reverse complement strand
TCGCTGGCGCATTTGATGTAGATGAGGAAATCGTTAAAATGAAAAATATAATATTGCTTGACGATATTTATGATAGTGGCGCAACATTAAAAGAAGTTGGTAAATTATTAACTCAGAAGGGAGCAAAGTGTATTGTTCCAATAGTAATCGCAAAAACGGTAGGAGGTACATTATGATGAAACAAGAATTGACGTATTGGGTAACACTCGCGGCAATGCCAAAGATTTGGACGAAACGCAAGAATGAGATTTATGTGAATTGTTTTCAGCACATTCCACAAATATCCATCATTGACTTGTTTGACAATTCGGCAAACTGGGAGATTGTTGGTTTAAATGATGTTGAAAAGATTCAGTTTGAAGAAGCAAAACAACAATTAGCGAACAACTCCTTTCTTGTTGAGGAGTTAATGGCTCAGGGCTACGATATTCTTCCTATTACTCACAAAGATTATCCAAGATTATTGAAGGATAATCTAAAGTTCAATGCACCCACTGTAATATACACTAAAGGTAATAAATCGTTATTACAGTCTCCCTCTATAGCAATTGTAGGTTCAAGAAATGCGGATACAAAGTCCCTCTATTTTACCGACAATATTGCAAAAAAAGCCGCAGAAGAAGATAAAGTGGTAGTTAGTGGATTTGCGAAAGGCGTAGATCGTCAAGCGTTAGATTCAGCACTTGTAGCAAATGGGAAAAGTATTATAGTGCTTCCACAAGGAATTATGACTTTTGGGTCTGGCTTTAAACACTATTTTAAGCATATTGCTCAAGGAAAAGTCTTGGTAATGAGTACATTCGCTCCTAAAGCCCCTTGGTCAGTAGAGTTTGCCATGTCGCGTAATCCAATTATTTATGGTATGGCATCCGAAATCTTTGTAGCGCAAAGTGATGATAAAGGAGGTACTTGGGCTGGCGTAATAGATGGTTTAAGAAAGAATCGTCCAATTTTTGTCAGATACCCAGAAAAAAATGAAAAGAATGCAAATCTGCTTCTTATTCAAAAAGGTGCCTCTGCTGTAGATGCTATGGGTAAGACTTTGTCGTTAAATCCAGAAGAGCAAAAGACTCCTGAACAATTAAATAAAGAGAAGCTAGATTCTGATATAATCGCAGTATTAAGCAGTGTTGAAATGATAACGGCAAAGGAGATTAACAGTCGGTTGCATCTTGATTGGAAGGATGATAAGATGAAGCGCTATCTTGATAATATGCAACAAACCGAAAAAGTAAAAGTAAGAAATCGTATTTATTATCGACTGAAAGGGAAATTTCAGCAAGGATTATTTGATGATCAAATATAGAATTGACATAATTTTTCGGATATGCAACCACATGTTTGAATTCGTAATAAACCAATTCTTGTTCAACGAATATCTATAATAGAATACTCAGCATTATTAGTGGGGAATTAATAATACACGTGAAGCAATAATATGATAGGAAATATCGACATACTGGTAAAAGAACTCTGCAAACTTCCCAAGGAGGTTGGTTGGGTTGAGTTCAAACATAACAATTGCGAGCCGACAATGGTTGGTGAAGACATTAGTGCTCTCGCAAATAGTGCTACTTTGAACGATCGTGATTATGCCTATATGATTTGGGGCGTGGATGATGGTACTCATGAGATTATTGGTACTAAGGTACGTCTTCAACTTGAAAAGAAAGGTGAACAGGAGTTGGAGAACTGGCTTCGATACCTTCTTTCCAAGAATGCGGATTTTGAATTCTATGGTACGGACATAGATGGAAGGCATGTAGAGTTGATTAGAATCCACAAGGCACTCAATGAACCTGTTTCATTCCAGAAGATAGACTATATTCGTAGTGGCAGCTACACAAAGAAACTGCATGAGTTCCCCGTATTCCGTGCTCAGTTATGGGACAAGTTACGTCATGCCCAGTTTGAAGACGTTTGTGTAAAGACAGACCAAAGGTATGAAGACATCATTAGATTGCTTCAAGTGGATGCATACTTTACTTTGCTTAAAATTCCTCAGCCTGCTGAAAAGGATGCCATAGTGCATTATCTGAACGAGGACGGAATCATCCAGAAACAGGATAATGGTCTTTATTCAATAACGAACTTAGGTGCTCTACTATTTGCAAAGGACCTGAACGAATTTGCAAGGTTAGGACGTAAGGCTATGCGCGTGGTTCAGTATAAGGGTATCAACCGCTTGCTGATTCAGAAAGAAGAATCATTTGTACAAGGCTATGCTGTTTGCTTCGAGAATATCGTGCGTTATGTGAATGCTCTATTGCCAAGTAACGAGGATGTCAATTCTGTCCAACTGTCAACAACAAGCAAGTTCCCACTGCCATCTGTAAGAGAAGCCATCGCAAATAGTCTTATTCATCAAGACCTGTACATAACAGGGGCCGCTCCTGTAGTGGAGATATTTGACAATCGTATTGAGGTGACGAATCCTGGTACTCCTTTGGTAGATGTACTTCGTATCATTGATAACCCTCCGAAGTCACGAAACGAGAAACTTGCTTCTCTCATGCGTCGATTGAAGATGTGTGAAGAACTTGGTCGAGGTTGGGACAGAATGGTGCTGGCATGTGAAGCACAATATCTCCCTGCTCCTCGCATTGAAGTTTTCCAAGATAGCACCAAGGTTACTCTTTTCTCTGAAATGGAGTTTAGCAATATTCCGATGGAGGACAAACTGTGGTCATGCTATCTACATGCATGTCTAATGTATATACAAGGTGAAACTTTGACAAACAAGTCGCTTAGAGACAGGTTTGGCATTCCTGAAACATCATCCAGCAGTTCTTCTAGATTAATCAAGGAAGCGATTGGAAAGAACTTAATAAAAGTACTTGACCCAAATACAGCTCCTCGTTATATGAAGTATATCCCAATTTGGGCATAGATTTAACTTGCCGGTAACTTGCTGGCAACTTGCCGAAACACCAATAATAAAGTTCGTAATATTGCCAAATTACTGATTTTAAGGAAGATAAATAATTGAATTTAACTTGCTGGTAACTTGCTGGCAACTTGCTGAAGGACTAAAAATAGATATAAACATGTTATTCGGAGATAAGAATAAAGGGCTCAGTTGCAATAGTCCGTGTTAAACCTCAGCCAACCGCTGGACGGGACGAACGGAGAGAGGAGCGGGAAGCGGCGAGGCCCTGACCGAAGGGAGAGCGTAGCGCGGGGTGAGAACGATTAGGGGCCTTACTATCCGTTTGGGTCTATCGATATCCGATGGCGACTTAAAAAACTTTTTGCGGGTCTATCGATATCCGATGGCGGCTCAAAAAACTTTTTGCGGGTCCATCGGAGTCCGATGGCGACTCAAAAAAATTTTTGCAGGTCTATCGGAGTCCGATAGGGTCGTTAACGCCCCTTTTTGGTTTCATCCGATTGATGGAGCCAAGACGGGTCGTTGATGCTCCCAATCAAACTATTTTCGCACACAGGGTTTTGCCGGTGAGCCGAAATTTTGAAATAAATTTTGTACAATTTCTCGCCGTAAGGCGACTTCAATATAGAGACAAATAACGCAGCGCTTTTTTCTGAAACCTTGAACCCTGAATCTTGAAGCCCCGTCCCCTTCCCTACACTTTGTTACGCGGGTGATACATGAGGATATCTTCCCGGAGGTGTTGGATATCGGCTTTCGTATAGATTTGTGTGGTGGAAATCTGGGCGTGTCCCAGCATCATCTGGATGGCGCGGAGGTTGGCTCCGCCTTCGAGGAGATGGGTGGCAAAGGTGTGGCGGAAAGTGTGGGGAGAGACATCCTTGCGGATGCCGGCTTCGGCACAATACTGTTTGACGACATTAAAAACGGCGATGCGCGTCATTGCACGTCCGAACCGGTTGAGGAAAACACAATCCTCGAATCCGGGCTGCACGTCGGTTTCATAGCGGAAGGCGCGGCAATTGTCGATTTCCTGAAGCGCACTCTCGGAGATGGGCACGAGACGTTCCTTGCGTCCCTTGCCGACGACGATGATGTAGCCCTCACTGGCAAAGATGCGCGAGAATCGCAGGTCGATGAGCTCCGACACACGGAGGCCACAGCTGTAGAGCGTCTCCAAGATGGCCCTGTTGCGTTGACCCAGGGCGGTGGAAACATCGGGCATGGAGATGACACGATTGACCTCATCGAGGGTCAGCACCGTGGGAATGTGCTGCCGTTTCTTGGGTGCTTCAATCAGTTCGCAGGGGTCGCTGTCGATGTAGCGTTCCGAGAGCAGGAACCGATAGAACGCCTTGATGCCCTGCAGGATACGTGCCTGCGACTCGGGAGAAATCCCCAACTCGTGGAGAGACACCAGAAAAGCCTCGACCTCCATGGTCCCGGCTTTTTCGAGAGGGACGGAGCGGTCGGCCAGAAAGTTCTCCAACTTCGTAATGTCACTCACATAGGCCATGGCCGTATTGTCGGTGAAGTTGCGTTCGAACTTCAAATAGGTTTCAAAAAGTTCTGTAATCCTCTGCATCGGGGGCAAAGATAAGGCTTTTTCGGCACATTACAAAGACTTTTGTGCAGAAAATGTCGTTTATGGACGAATTATTACCCATTTTTCGACAAAAAAGTGCTATCTTTGCACCAAATTTCTATAGAAAAATGAAAAAAATTTTGATTATTAACGGTCCCAACCTGAACTTGTTGGGCAAAAGAGAACCGGGCATATACGGGTCGAGTACGTTCGAAACCTACTTGGAGAAACTGCGTGAAGCTTATCCCGAGGCGGAAATCGACTACTACCAAAGCAACCACGAAGGCGACATCATCGACCGCCTGCACAGCGCGGGTTTCGGCGAGGCTGACGGCATCGTGCTGAACGCCGGAGCCTACACCCACACCTCGGTGGCCATTGCCGATGCCATCCGTGCCATCCGAACTCCCGTGATTGAAGTTCACATCTCGAACGTGCATCAGCGCGAGGAGTTCCGTCACCATTCCCACCTCTCCCCCGCCGCCAGCGGAATCATCATCGGATTCGGGCTGGAAAGCTACCGTTTGGCCGTAGAAAGCATTTTGAAGAAATTATGAAGAAGACAAAAATAGTATGTACCATCAGCGACATCCGCTGTGATGTCGATTTTATCAGAGACCTCTATGAGAGAGGCCTCAACGTAGTGAGAATGAACACAGCCCACGCCACCGACGAAGGTCTCCGCAAGTTGATATCGAACGTGCGCGAGGTGAGCGACATGATACCGATTCTCATCGACACGAAGGGTCCCGAGATACGCACGACCGTGCTGACCACACCCGAAGGCACACACCTCACCTTCGAGGCCGGCGACAAGGTGAAGATGACAGGCGACCCCGACCGCAAGACCACACAGGACGTGATTGCAATGAATTACAAAGACTTCTGCAAAGACGTGCCCGTGGGAGCTCACGTGCTCATAGACGACGGAGAGATAGATTTCCTCGTGACGGGCAAAGAGACCGGCGACGGAACGGAGTATCTCCTGGCCGAAGCACAGAATCACGGAGAACTGGCCCAGAGAAAGAGCGTGAATGTGCCGGGAGTCAGCATCAAACTGCCCTCGCTCACCGAGAAGGACCGCCACAACATCGACCTCGCCATCAGTGAGAAGATAGACTTCATCGCCCACTCGTTCGTACGCTCCAAGCAGGACATTCTCGACATTCAGGAGATACTGGACCGCCACCATTCCCCCATCAAAATCATCGCCAAAATCGAGAATCAGGAAGGTGTGGACAATATCGACGAGATTCTGGACGTGGCTTACGGTGTGATGGTGGCCCGAGGCGACCTCGGCATCGAGGTTCCCCAGGAGAAGATTCCCGGCATCCAGAGAATGCTCATCAGCAAATGTATGCGCCGCAACAAACCCGTGATAGTAGCCACACAGATGCTCCACACGATGATAAAGAACCCGCGTCCCACGAGAGCCGAGATTTCCGACATCGCCAACGCCGTGTTTGCCCAGACCGACGCCGTGATGCTGAGCGGCGAGACGGCCTATGGTGCCTACCCCCGCGAGGCTGTCGAGACGATGGCCAAAGTGTGCCGCGAGGCCGAGGCACAGTATGAGAGCGAGGAGTACCACATGCCCTCCCACTTCGGCAAGGTGTCTCCCTCGGTGACGAGCTACCTCTGCAAACATGCAGCCATCGCCCACGAGAGTCTGGGCGTGAAAGCCCTCGTGACCGACAACCGCACGGGCAACACGTCGAGAACGCTCTGTTCCTATCGTGCCCATGTGCCGATTTATGCCTTTTGCTATCATCATTTCACCGCACGGTTGCTGGCTCTCAGCTACGGCGTGGAGCCCATGTACATCCGCAGCGAGAAGGACAAGAACGTACGCAACTTCCTCTTCCGCGGCCTGATGACCCTGCTCGAAGACCAGAAAGTGAAGAAAGACGAGCTGATAGCCTACGTGGGCGGCTCGACCGACAAAGGGGCGGCATTCATGGAAATCAACACCATCGAGCATATCCTCAACACGCGCGACGGATACGTCGAAGAAGACTGATGACCGACGATGTGATGCGATGGGAAGAGGCCGACAGGCTGATGGATGAATATATCCTGAAGCACATCGAAGCCGAGCCCGAATACCTGAAGGAAGTGCACCGGCTGACCAATCTGAGGCTGGCCTATTCCCAAATGTGCTCGGGACACCTTCAGGGCCGGCTCCTGAAGATGCTCTGCCGCCTGACTGATGCCCACCGTGTGTTGGAATTGGGCACCTTCTCGGGCTATGCGACCCTTTCGCTGGCAGAGGGAATGACCCCCGACAGCGCAGGAAACGCACCCGAGATAGACACCGTCGAGATATTCGACGAGCTGGAGGATTTCCTCCGCGAAGTCTTTGCCGGTTCCCCCTTGGGAAAATATATCCGGCTTCACATAGGTGACGCCCTCGAAATACTGCCTGTGCTGAAAGCCGGTTACGACCTCTGCTTCATGGATGCCGACAAAAGGCTCTACCCTTTATATTATAATAAGGTAATAGAACTGATGCGACCCGGCGGACTCATCGTGGCCGACAACACCCTCTGGGGCGGCAAGGTGGTTCAGCCCGTGAAACCAAGCGACACCCAAACCCAGGGCATTCTCGCCTTCAACGACATGGTGGCTGCAGATGACCGGGTGGAGACGGTGATACTTCCGCTCCGCGACGGCCTGACTTTAATCAGAAAAAAAGAATGGACAATACAAGACTCGACAAAGTGAATCGCCTCCTCCAGAAGGAGCTGGGCGAAATACTGCGCCAGGAAACGGCCAAGACGCAGGGACTCATTGTGAGCGTGAGTGCTGTACGCACATCACCCGACCTGAGTATGGCCAAGGTATTCCTCAGCGTATTCCCCTCAGAACGGGGCAAGGAAATCATCGACAACGTGAACGAACAGCAGTCGAAGATACGCTTCTCTCTTGCCCAAAAGGTAAGATACCAACTGCGTGTGATGCCCGAACTGAGGTTCATCATTGACGACTCGCTCGACTACCTGGAACGCATCGACCAACTGCTGAAAAAATAATGCTGAGCAGAATCCTCGCCCTGCGCTATCTCTTTTCTGCCAAGAGTCACACGGCCATCAATGCCATCACTGTGGTGGCAGCACTGGGTGTCGCTGTGATTGCGGCAGCCATGATTTGTGCGCTGTCGGTCTATAACGGATTCGAAGCACTGGTGGCCGATCTCTGTTCGGAATTCGATGCCGACCTGACACTGGTGCCCTGCGAGGGAAAAACGTTCAGCGACACGGAATCGCTCCGTGACATCATCCTCGGCACCGAGGGAGTGGAGACCCTGTCGGCCACGCTCACCGAAGATGTGTTGGCCACCAACGACCGCCAGCAGATTCCCGCCCGGCTGAAGGGCGTGGATACGAACTACGGGACGGTGACCCACATCGACAGCATCATCCTGAGAGACACGGTGACAGCACGAACCATCCTGGGAGCCTACGACACGAATCTCCCGATGCAGGCCAACGTGATTGCGGGTATCGGCATTGCCTACCAGCTGCGCACAGCCCCGGGGTTTGCCACCCCCGTCGAAGTGTTTTGTCCGGTGAGGGAAGGCAAAATCTCGCTGCTCAACGCCGAAGACGCCTTCCGGGAGGGCCGCTTGTGGTGTGAAGCCCTGTTCGAAGTGCGTCAGGCAGTTTACGACGACGAAATGCTCATCACGCCGCTTCCCTTCGTGCGACATCTGCTGGGCGACACGCTGCTCACCTCGGCCTACGAAATAAAACTGGCCGACGGAGCATCGCCCCGGGCAACCGCCCGCAAGCTGGGAGAACGTCTCCCCGGATTCCGGGTGATGGACCGTTATGCGCTGCATGAAGACGCTTTCCGCATCATGCAGATTGAAAAGTGGATTACATTCCTCATTATCATTTTCATTCTCCTCATCGCTTCGTTCAACATCATCGGAGCCCTCTCGATGCTGCAAATCGACAAGCAGCAGGAAACCCAAACGTTGCGCGACCTGGGAGCCGACAATGCCTTTGTGCGCAGAGTGTTCCTTTGGGAGGGCGCATTCATCTCCGGAACGGGTGCTGTGGCCGGCATCGTCATCGGCATGGTGCTCTGCCTGTTGCAGGAACACTTCGGCTTGCTCTCCCTGGGCGACGGCGGAGCCTATGTGGTGGATGCATATCCTGTCCGTCTGATTTGGACAGATGTTATTTGGACGCTGACGGCCGTGGCCCTGGTGGGTTTCGTGGCCACAAGCGTCGTTGTACTTAAAATCAAGAAATAAAACCAATGAATTCAGAAAATCAAAACGAAACGGCAGCAGTTGTGGAAACTCCTGCCTTCGAAAGTTTAGGCATTGTTCCCCCGTTGTTGCGAGCCGTCGAGGAAATGGGATTCGTAACGCCGATGCCCATCCAGGCTCAAGTGATTCCGGTCATTCTCGGCCATACCCAAGACGGAGAAGGGCGCGATGTGGTCGGCCTGGCCCAGACGGGCACGGGCAAGACAGCTGCCTTCGGTCTCCCCCTGCTGCAAAATGTCAACCTCGGAGCCAACGAACCCCAAGCCCTCATTCTCGCCCCCACGCGCGAACTCTGTCTCCAGATAGCGGGCGACTTGCAGGACTTTGCCAAATATCTCAAAGGCATCTCGATTCTTCCCGTCTATGGCGGTTCGAGCATCGGGTCGCAGACGGGCGCCCTGAGACGCGGTGTCCACGTGGTGGTAGCCACCCCCGGACGGCTGATAGATCTCATCGAACGCGGTGCCGTGAAACTCCACAGAATCAACACACTGGTGTTGGACGAGGCCGACGAAATGCTCTCGATGGGATTCCAAGAGGACATCGAAAGAATCCTGGAAGAAGTGCCCGACAACCACCGCACCATGCTCTTCTCGGCCACGATGCCGGAACAGATAGCCCGTATTGCCCGGCAGTATATGCACAACCCCGTGGAGATAACCATCGGCCACAAGAACGAGGGCACGGCCAACGTGAAGCACGTCTATTACCTGGTGCATGCCAAGGACAAATACGAAGCCCTGAAACGTATCGTCGATTTCTATCCTTCAATCTACGGCATCATTTTCTGCCGCACCCGGCAGGATACCCAGGAAATAGCCTCCAAACTTCTGGCCGACGGCTACAATGCCGATGCCCTGCACGGCGACCTCTCCCAACAGCAGCGTGACTTCGTGATGCAGAAATTCCGCGACCGCAACCTGCAACTCCTCGTTGCCACCGACGTAGCCGCCCGCGGCTTGGACGTGGACGACCTGACTCACGTCATTAACTACGGACTGCCCGACGACATCGAGGTTTATACCCACCGTTCGGGACGTACAGGCCGTGCCAGCAAACGGGGCACTTCGATTTGCATCATCCATATCAAAGAACGCCGCCGTCTCGCCGAAATCGAAAAGATCATCGGACGGAAATTCGAGAAAGGACTGGTCCCCACCGCCGAACGCATCACCGAGAAACAGCTCTTCTCGCTGGCCGACCGCTTGGAGAAAGTGGAGGTCAAAGAAGACGAAATCCAGCATTTCCTCGAACCCATCTACAAGAAACTCTCGTGGCTCTCGACCGAAGACCTCATCAAACGCATCGTGTCGCTCGAATTCAACCGCATGATTGAATACTACAAAGACACTGCCGACCTCGACATCCCCGAGGAACACGAAGGCAAGCGCAAACGGGAGAGCAAATACGAATCGCGCAGCGGACAAAGCGACCGCGAGAAGACATCCCACACTGCCGAGGCCGGATTCACCCGACTTCACATCAATCTCGGCAAGCGGGACGGCCTCTTCCCCAAACAGCTCATCGCCCTCATGAATTCGCTCGTGCACCACCGCATCGAAATGGGACGCATCGACCTGCTCACCAACTTCTCTTTCTTCGAAGTGCCGCAGCGGGATGCCCGTTTCGTGGTGAAAGACATGACGGGAGCGGATTGGAAAGGAAGGCAGGTCATTGTTTCCGTGGCCGACGAACTCCCCGCCGACGGCGACAAAGCCGGCAGAAAACCCAAATATGCGCGCAAATTTGACATCGGAAAGAGCTTTCACAGCTACAAAAAAGGCAAAAAGTAAGCAAAAACTCAAATTCTTGGGCCAAGAACCCCCGAATTTGAGTTTTTTTTATTATCTTTGCACCGATTTGGCACGGCCATCCGGCCCCCGAAATATCGAAATATCGAAATAACGAAATATCGAGATAACGAGATATCGAAATAACAACAAAAAAAATGAATAAACTATCACTCCTTGCAATGTCAACTTTGATGCTCAGCGCCTGTGCGCCTCAAAACGACAAACCCGAAACGTCCGCTCCCGTTGCCAATGATTGGGCTTTGGACCGTTTCGCCGATATCCAAGTGCTACGCTATGAGGTTCCCTGTTTCGACAACCTCTCCCTCCAGCAGAAAACTCTGGTCTATTATCTCCAGGAAGCAGCCCTTTGGGGACGCGACATCCTGTGGGATCAGAACTGCAAATACAACCTCCGGGTGCGCCAACTCCTTGAGTCGGTTTACACCCACTTCGAAGGCGACCGGGACAGTGCCGACTGGAAAGCCTTTGAGACCTACTTCAAGCAGGTAGAGTTCGCCAACGGTCTGCATCACCACTATTCGACCGCCAAATTCAATCCCGAATTCTCGAAGGAATTCTTCGAAGCGCAGGTGGAAGCCCTCCCCGCCTCGGAACAGAAAGCCAAAGACATCTGGGCCAACCCCGAGATTCAGCGGGTGATGTTCGACAAGGATTATATGCCCGTTCGCGTCAACCAGGCCGACGGCGAAGATTTGATTCTCACCTCGGCATGCAACTTCTACGAAGGCGTTACCCAAGACGAAGTCGAAGCCTATTATGCACGTCTCAAAAAGAAGGGGTCGAAGAATCATCCCGTGATGTACGGTCTCAACTCAAAACTCGTCAAGGACAGCAAAGGCAACATCGTGGAGCAGCCTTGGACCACAACAGGCGGCTACGCGGCTGCCATCGTCAAGATTGTGGAGAACCTGCGTCTGGCTCTCCCATACGCAGAGAACGGGCGTCAGAAGAGTGTCATTGAAAAACTGATTCGATACTACGAATCGGGCAAACTCAGCGATTTCGACGATTATTCCATCGAGTGGGTTCAAGACCTCGACTCGAAAGTCGATTTCATCAACGGTTTCATCGAAAGCTACGGCGACCCGCTCGGCCTGCGCGGCTCGTGGGAAGGAATGGTCAATTTCCTCGATTCGGCCAACACGGCTCGCACCCACATCATAGCCAACAATGCCCAGTGGTTTGAGGACCACTCGCCGGTGGATCCCCGTTTCCGCAAACCCGTGGTGAAGGGCGTAACGGCCAAAGTCATCACCGCAGCCATTCTTGCCGGCGACAGCTATCCCTCGACACCCATCGGCATCAACCTTCCCAACTCCAACTGGATCAGGGCTGAACACGGTTCCAAGTCGGTGACCATCGACAACATCACCTACGCCTACGACCAGGCCGCCAAAGGCAACGGATTCGGCGTGGAATTCTATGCGGGCGATGAAGAACGCGAACGCGCCAAGAAATACGGCTACCTGTCCGATAACGTCCACACCGACCTCCACGAATGTCTGGGGCACGCCTCGGGTCAACTGCTTCCCGGCACAGACCCCGACTGTCTGAAGGCTTACGGCTCCACCCTCGAAGAAGGCCGCGCCGACCTCTTTGCCCTTTATTACATCGCCGATCCCAAACTTGTTGAACTCGGCATCCTGCCCGACAACGAAGCCTACAAGGCTCAGTATTACTCCTACATGCTGAACGGCATGATGACGCAGACGGTGCGCATCAAACCCGGCGACAACATCGAGGAGGCTCACATGCGTAACCGTGCGTTCATTGCCCACTGGGTCTATGAGCACGGTCAGGACGAAGGCGTAGTGACGATGGAGAAACGCGACGACAAAACCTATATCAAAGTCAACGACTACGATAAGCTTCGCGGACTCTTCGGACAGTTGCTTGCCGAAGTGCAGCGCATCAAGTCGGAAGGCGATTTCGAAGCCGGTCGCAAGCTGGTGGAGAATTACGGCGTGAAAATCGACCCCGAACTCCACAGTGAAATTCTCGCCCGCTATCAGGCCCTCAACATCGCTCCCTACAAAGGTTTCGTCAATCCCCGCTACGAACTCGTCAGGGATGCGTCCGGCGAGATTTCCGATGTCAAGGTAAAGTACGGCGAAGGCTATGTTGAACAGATGCTCCGCTACAGCCGCGACTATTCACCCCTCACGAAATGATACAGCCCGAGCTCCTGAGCGAAATTCATGCGCAGTTCCGCAGGCAGATGAATGCCGACGTGAGCGCATCGCTGCGTGTCCACGGAGTCAGCTACAAACTGGCTTTCGGGGTTCCTTCGATGCGGCTCAAGGACGTGGCGGCTCTCTACGAACCGTCGGACGAACTGGCTGAAACGCTTTGGCAGGAAGACATCCGCGAGTCGAAGATGTTGGCCACCCGGCTCTATCCCATCGGCACTTTTACCCGCCCAACGGCTGAACGGTGGACGGAAGAAGCTCCTTACGATGAGATTAGCGACCAGTTGGTCATGAATCTTCTCGCCCGGGTTCCTTACGCTCAGGATTTGCTCGACACCCTGACCAAAAGCGACGACCGCCGCAGACTCTACACGGCCCTCAAGCTTGCTACACGGTTGGGCGCTCCTTCCTTGCGGGAGAAAGCCGCCCGTATTCTCAACGACACCCGTTGCGACATCGCGTTGCGTACGGCTGCAAGTCTCTATCTCTCATGACCAAACGAACGCCCTCCGACCAACGCGACCGCATGGTGAGCGAACTGCGCCTGCGCAAAAAATCCGAATGGATTGACGAAGCATTCCAGACACTCGAAGCTTATCTCAAAAAGAACAAGCTGAGACAGACGGTGGAACGCAAAGCCGTTCTGGAAACCATCTACCGCCTCAACGGCCCGGTGGATATAGAAACGCTCTATCAGCTGATGGATATGGATATGCATGTGTCGAAAACTACGGTTTACAACGTGCTTGAATTGCTCGTCAAAGCCAAACTCGTCCGTCAGGTGTCCCTCATCGAGGGCGGAATGAGTTTCTACGAGCGAACCATCCACCAACAGCCCCACGGCTTCACGGTGTGCCGGTACTGCGGAAAAGTCACCGCCATCAACCGCCCCGAGGAAATAGGGGAATGGCTGGAAGGTGTGCCCAAAACTTTCCGCATCGAGAAAATCTCGTTTGTGGTTCACGGCATCTGCAAAAAGTGTCAGGATGCAGAACGCAAAGCCATCAAACGAATGGAAGAACGACGGCGCCAGCATGTCCCCAATCCCCCAAAACGGACTTCGGAGACTACCGCGAAAGCCGGGACTTCCCAAACAGACTCAAAGAAAACAAAGAAAACTTAATATTTCAAAACTATGCAAAAAGTTGACGTCCTTCTCGGTCTCCAGTGGGGAGATGAAGGCAAAGGCAAAGTTGTTGACGTGCTCACCCCGCGCTACGACATCGTTACTCGTTTCCAGGGCGGACCCAACGCCGGTCACACCCTCGAATTTGACGGACAGAAATATGTGCTCCGTTCCATTCCCTCCGGTATTTTCCAGGGAGGTAAAATCAACATCATCGGCAACGGCGTTGTGCTCGACCCGCTCCTCTTCATGAAGGAGGCTCAGGAACTGGCGGCTT
This sequence comes from uncultured Bacteroidales bacterium, assembly GCA_937899265.1. Lineage (GTDB taxonomy): Bacteria > Bacteroidota > Bacteroidia > Bacteroidales > UBA3663 > Liminaster. Next base: position 3,901 of record CALBPV010000072.1, on the reverse strand, counting down.
CGGGTCACGATATCACGCGCCAGCTCAAAATCTCGCGCAAGGCTCACCTCATCCTGCCGACCCACCGTATCCTCGACGCTGCCAACGAGGCCGCCAAAGGTGCCGGCAAAATCGGCACGACCGGCAAAGGCATCGGTCCCACTTATACGGACAAGATTTCACGTAACGGCCTGCGCGTGGGCGACATCGAACTGAATTTTGCCGAGAAATATGCAGCTGCCAAGACCCGTCACGAGAAGATGATTCGCAGTCTCAACTACGACTACGACATCACAGCCCTCGAGCAGGAGTGGTTGCAGGCCATCGAGTTCCTCAAGAAATTTGAGTTCATCGACTCCGAGCACGTAGTCAACAACGCCCTTCGCGCCGGCAAGAGCATCCTCGCCGAGGGTGCCCAAGGAACGTTGCTCGACATCGACTTCGGCTCCTATCCTTTTGTCACTTCGTCCAACACCATCTGCGCAGGCTGCTGCACAGGTCTGGGCGTAGCTCCCCGCAACATCGGCGAGGTGTTCGGCATCTTCAAAGCCTACTGCACACGCGTAGGCTCCGGTCCCTTCCCCACCGAACTCTTCGATGCCGACGGCGAGAAACTCTGCTCCATCGGCCACGAATTCGGGGCTGTCACGGGGCGTCGTCGCCGTACGGGCTGGATTGACCTCGTTGCCCTCAAGTATTCCATCATGATTAACGGCGTGACACAGCTCATCATGATGAAGAGTGACGTACTCGACACCTTCCCCGTCATCAAGGCCTGCACAGCTTACGAAATCGGAGGACGCGTGACCTCGGAGTTCCCCTTCGAGATTGACGACACCATCCATCCTATTTACAAGGAGTTGCCGGGCTGGAACACGTCCCTCTCGGAATGCAAGTCCGAAGCCGACTTCCCGAAGGAATTCAAGGACTACATCGCCTTCCTCGAAAAGGAACTCGAGACCCCCATCACAATTCTCTCCGTCGGTCCCGACCGTCATCAAACCATCGTTCGCAAATGAAACGCACGGCGTGGCTGCTCATAGCTCTCTTCGCTTCCTGTTCGCACTCCCAGCGCGAACAGGAAGTGATTGATGCTCTCGATGCCACACCCATGCTCTATACCCTCGAAACCACCGCCGAGGTTTGTGTCGAATCCCGGGATGCCAAGGGGTCGCTGCGCAGTCTTTTCGGCAATCGCAACATCCTCGTTCCCATCGAAGCCCACATCAAAGTGGGGTACGACCTCTCGAAGGTGGAAAATCTGCGGGTGGCGGACGGCAAAGCTTACATCACCTTGCCGGATCCGCAAATCGAAATCGAGGGGACACGTATCTTAAGCGATGAAATCGTGTCCGATGTTTCAGGACTGCGAGACCCGTTCAAAGCGAGCGAGGAGACCGAATTGGCGGCACGGGGACTGACCAAAATACAGAATTCCCTTTCCCGCTTCGACCTCATTGCCCCGGCCGAAGAAGAAGTCCGGCGGACCATTCGCGACCTGCTGCGTCCGATGGGACTGACTCCGGTGTTCGAAAACTCGAAAGTCTATACAGAAGAAGATTTAAGGAGACTGGTCATTGACTGAGAAACAATCATCGTTTTGGGAGAAGGCAATCCGCATTGCGGCTTTCCTTTGGCGCTACCGCTGGGCGGTGGTGGTGACGATTGTGGCCGTTGCCGTTACCTTGTTCTGGAAAACGTGTGTACCTTCGTTCGGCGAAAGAACTGTTACCGTAGGAAAAATCTCCGTCACCGACATTTCACAGACACGCAAACTGAAAGTGCTCTCATGGTACAAGGAGCTGATGGTGTCGCAAACCAAACAGGATGCCGGCATCTTCGGATATGACGAGAATCAGATTTGCGCGGTCTATCCCGCCCGCCTCGATTTGGGCGTGGATCTCACGAAATGCGATTCGACCTGGTACGAAGAACGTAACGACAGCGTCTGGGTCACCCTGCCTCCGATTGAGATTCTCAACAAAGACCAATGGCTCGTGAGCGATGCCGAACGGAGAATCCCCATCGAACAGGGGAAATGGACCTCTGCCGAGAAAAAAGAGCTTTCCACTCGGGCCAATGCGCTCATGCTTTGGAAATGCGAGAAATCCGATTGTTGGGACAAAGCCGAACGACAGGCCCGACGGACAGTGACGGATATTCTCTCTTCGCTGGGCAAAAAAAACATTTCCGTCTATATTCTGCCCCGCAAGCGTTCTCCGCAGACCACCCTCCCCGCCTCACTGGCCGAAGCCCGCAGGGCCAACCCCTACCGTTTCTTCACGCTCACCGACGGCACCCGTTGCCTGCGTTATCAGAACGGCTCCCACCTCTATTACGACGGACTCAGTTATGCAGAGCTCTTCGCCGTGGCCGAACTTTACTACACCTTCCACACAGCCGACCATTACAGCGTGAAACGCAGCGGACAGCACGTTGAGTTCATCCACAAAGCCAAAGCCTCGACATTCTTGCCGTCGTCTGCATCGCCTCTCCTGTCAGAACAGATGGCTGCCCGCAATGTGCTCACAATCCTCCATCGCGACATCTTCCTTTCGCAACCGCTCACAATCACTTGGCGCGAACAGGATCGCTTCGGTCGCGACCTTTGGACCATCGAAAAATAAAGTTTTTTCTGCACAATCGCGAGAATTATGTGCAGTTTTTGCAAAATTCCGGAACAATCATTTGCATTTTCCATCCGTTTGCCATATCTTTGCACCGTCGTTTCGACAGAACATCTTCAGGGCAGGGTGAAATTCCCGATCGGCGGTACAGTCCGCGAGCCGAGCCGCAAGGCGAAGCAGGAATGGGTGCAATTCCCATACCGACAGTATAGTCTGGATGGAAGAAGAACCGTTCTCGGAGTTGTCGCCCGGTCGTTAGCCGTGCGGCGATGAGAACTTCGGCAGGGCCTACCCTAAGCTTCACTCTGCGCCCAATGCGAGAGTATGCAGCGGATCAGACTCTTCGGATGTTTCCCATCTCTCCGAACCGGAAGTCAGGTGTATCTTTTTCTTTTCGTCAAAACAACCCTGAATGGTGTGCCACAAAGTATCAACCGTTTAAGTTTGTTTTACAGAAAATGAAACAGATGCACTTACTTTTTGGGGGCATGGCCATTCTCACGGTGACTGCACAGGCAGCCATTGCCAGCCCCGGGTTACCGAATCCCAAAACCGCCAATCCCGTCCCCCTCGACTCCGTAGCCTGGGGCGATGAGGTACTCACCCTACAGGAGGTGACCGTCAAAGCCGCTTTTACCCCCGAACACAAGTCTCCCCTCCAATCCACCACAGTCAAGGCCGAACGTCTCCGACAGAATTAGTCATTTGTTTGATTTCTTTAATAGATTCATCAATGATATCATCTTCATTATATTTATTATAATCAATATCCTTATCTTTCTTTATTATTGACCATTCTCCATCTTCTTTAAAATTTAAATCATTTTCTTCATTAATTTTTATTTCTTTTTCTTTTGCGTTTTTTATTATTTTTTTATCTTTATCCTTTAATTCATTTGATCCTTTTGATTTAAATAAATTTTTTATACCACTGAAAATACTACCAAAAACTCCTTTGTTTACTATATCAGTCAAATCTTCACCATGATCCACTTCTTTGTTATATTCATCTAATTTCTCATTTACCCCTACTAATCTTTTATCCTGTTCTTGAACGACATTATCGGCATATTGCACTCTTTTATGAAGACCTTTCATGTCTTTAAGAAATTCTCGCATATCAACCTTTTCGTCTTCTTTTATTTCATCTTCGTCGATTTTATCTTCGTATATTTGCTCTTGAATTTTCTGATTTTTTTTGGACATTTTTATTTTATATTTAAATTTATTTAATATATTTTTAAATTATAAACTTTTTATATTTATATTGATGTATAAATATATATATTCTTAAT
>CALBPV010000071.1 GCA_937899265.1 uncultured Bacteroidales bacterium | reverse complement strand
AAATGGGGGTAAAATGGCCTCAAATGTTAAAATAATGGCCTCAAATGTTAATTGCAACCCGGGAAATTTGGCATGCGTCAAAAACTTTCCGTATCTTTGCACCGTAAAATTTAAGTTTTCGCACGACACGCTCTTTGAAATCTTTAATCTCAAATTTTTTGCCATGAACGCCCTCCCTACCCTCAGGCTCAATGACATCATTTTACGACTCGCCCGCCTCACGGCGAACCCGGGTATTCTGCTCCCCCCTCAGTATTAGGCAAGTCGGATATTTTGTACCTCGCGCCGCCAGATTCCAGCCGGCTCCAAGTATTTCGCGACGCGTCCACAGATTTCCGCCACCCCCACGTATTTGTCCTTCCATCCGCCCAATTTTGGTCTAAGGTCTAAGGTCAAAGGTCTAAGGCGCTCAACGTCCTGAAGGACGGTCAAAAGACTAAGGTCAAAGGTCTAAGGGCTAAGGGCAAGGTTCAAAAGGTCTAAGGGCAAAGGGCAAGGTTAAGCCAATTCCTTAGGCTTTTCCACTTTTCTGCTTATTCCAAGAACCTGTACAGACAGCCCTCTTTTTGCTATAGAGACTTTATATTCTGCACCCATTAGGAGGTGTGGGGAACTTTAGTTATTTAGTGAACCCCGATTGGACAATATGGAGTTTCAGAATGTTATCTTACGTTCGGGAGGACGGTTCAGGAGACCTTTGTTTGCGGCAAAGACATCCAATACCGGCGTTCGTCATGCTCCATTTTCTCGATGGCGTAACGGAGAGCTGTGCGCGGCATCTCGGAGGCATGATGTCGCAGGAAATCCCGCAACAAATCCATCGACACACACTTGCCCATCTCGCGCAGCATCCAACCGACAGCCTTATGCATGAGGTCGTGGGGATGATGCAGATGCATCTCGGCATAGCGCAGACACCACGACGGGTCGCCGTGATGAGAGGGATACCAGGTGCAGACCATGCTCATGCGCTGTTTCCAAAGACAAGGGTCGGAAGCCAAGCCGTCCAGCAGGCGGCGCTTGCTGCCGGCGGTGCCCAGTGCGGAAGGCAACATCAGCCAATGTCCCAGTATCTTATAGACCGACAAATCGACCAAGTCCCAATTGTTTGCCTGACGGGCATATTGCAGGTAGAGTGTCACGATTTCGTCGCGTGTGCGGATGGCCTGTACGTCATGCTCCAGCCGTTTGGCGGAGAGCCGGTCAAAGCGGTCCACGAGGATGAGAAAGCCGCAGAGACGCACTTCGTGCCAACGGGACATGAGCAATGGCGGAACTTCGCTCAAGGGAAAGTCTTTGCCGACAGCTTTGACCACTTCCCGGGTCTGAGGCACTTTGATGCCCAGGAACTCATCTCCCTCGCCATAGTCTCCGGCTCCGGTCTTGAAGAACCGCAACAGATGGAGCTGCTGCTCTTCGTCCCGAAGGGACTCCATATATTCGATGACATCATTCGCCGTTATCATTTAAAATATTTGGGTATTTACTTATTTTAGATTTACCTATTGATATTAAGAAAAAAAAGCCCCGCAAAAAAAGCGGGGCTTTTATTATACGGACGGAGGTTTAAGCCTCAACCTTCTTATACTTGGGAACGAGCACCTTCATGATAATCCATGCGAGCAAATAAGCAACGGCACAGATGGAGAAGATGACCATGTAGCCGGCGGGCTTGCCTTCGAAACCGAGGAAGGTGAAGACATCAGCTGTCTTTTCAGAATTCTCAGCGTAGGTGAAGAGCGCACCGGAACCCTTATTAATCAAGAAGGAGCCTACACCGCCTGCCATACCGCCGATACCCGTGATGGTAGCGATGGTTGACTTGGGGAACATATCACCGATGGTCGAGAAGATGTTGGCCGACCAAGCCTGGTGACCGGCACCTACGAGACCGATGATGATAGCAGGCCACCAAGCGCTATAGGCGCCCATGGGCTGAGCTGCGAGACATACCAAGGGGAAGAATGCAAAAATCAACATGGCCTTCATACGACCCTCGTAAGCATTCATACCACCCTCCATGAAGCGCGTAGGCAACTTGCAGAGGTAAATGGAAAGGAATGTCACGATAGCATAAAGCGTCATGATGAGCATCATGCCTGTGCCCGAAGATGCCTTGTAGCCATACACATCCTGGAAGTAAGCGGGAGCCCAGAATAGGAAGAACCACCAAACACCGTCGGTGAAGAACTTGCCCACAATGAACGACCAGGTCTGGGGGAAGGTGAAACACTTCCAGAACGAAATGGGAGCCTCGTCCTCAACATGTGCATTGGCAGCAGCTTCTTCTTCAGCATCGTCCTGATGGATGTAGGCCAATTCTTCGGCATTGACATGCGAGGACTGCTCGGGTTTGTCGTACCACTTGACGAAGAAACCCATCCAGATGAAGCCGATGGCACCGATGATGATGAAGGCCATCTCCCAACCGAAGGCTTTGGCCAACGGAGGAATGATGAGAGGAGCAGCGAGAGCACCTACCGAAGCACCGGAGTTGAAGATGGAGGTAGCGAAGGCGCGGTCTTTCTTGGGGAAGTACTCAGCCGTAACCTTGATGGCTGCGGGGAAATTGCCTGCCTCACCCAAACCGAGCACGGCGCGACAAACGAGGAAGAGCATTACACCCGTTGTGGCAACGGCCAATGCGACATCGCTTCCGGTTTCGAGAGCACGCATGGCAGCAAGGCTTTCGATGCCATGAATGTGCTGTGTTGCGATGGCTGTACCGGCATGCAAGCAAGCACCCAAAGACCACACGCCAATGGACCAAAGGTAACCTCTCTTTGTACCAATCCAATCGACAAACTTGCCTGCAAAGAGCATGCAGAAGGCATAGAAAATCGAGAAATAGGCCGTAATCGTACCGTAGTCGTTATCGGTCCAGTGGAAATCGGGGAAGATAAATTCCTTGGCTGTGAGTGACAATACCTGACGGTCGAGGTAGTTGATGGTCGTTGCTGCAAAGAGCAGACCGCAAATCCACCAGCGCCAGTTTGTCATCTTTGAATTATTAGCGGACATGATTATATTATACGATTATTTGCTTGTTTTACTTGCGGAACTGAGCGATTGCGTCAAAGCACTCTTTGCACTTGTTGGTGATGTAAGCCCAGTCGCCTGCGGCCACCTTGTCCTTGGGAAAGAGTTTGGAGCCCATGCCAACACAATAAACGCCGGCCTTGAACCACTTCTCGAGATTCTCGGCTTCTGGAGCCACACCGCCTGTAACCATGATCTTGGACCAGGGCATAGGAGCCATAAGACCCTTGACGAGGTTGGGACCAACTACGTCGCCGGGGAACACCTTCGTGAAATCGCAGCCCACTTCCTGAGCCTTGCCGATTTCGGAGGGCGTAAGACAGCCGGGACAATAGGTCACGCAACGACGGTTGCAGACAACAGCGATGTCGGGGTTGAAGAGAGGACCTACCACGAAGTTGGCACCCAACTGGAGATAGAGAGAAGCTGTGGGAGCATCCACTACGGAACCGATGCCGAGAGCGAGCTCGGGGCATTCCTTGGCAACCCACTTGGAGAGTTCGCCGAATACCTCATGGGCGAAATCGCCGCGGTTGGTGAACTCGAACGCGCGCACACCGCCTTCATAGCAAGCCTTGATTACGTTCTTACAAACCTCAACATCCTTGTGATAGAACACAGGAACCATAGGAGCGGCCTTGATTTTGGCCATCACCTCAAATTTATCGAATTTAGCCATTTTTAATTACTTGTTTACAATTGAAAAAAGTTTCATGATTCAAGTTTCATGATTCAAGAATGGTGAGACCCAAGCCTCGTGCTGATGAATTGGGTCTCCCCTATTTGCTGTTTATCTCTGAACGCGACCATTGGCATTACCGCCGGCGAGAGCCTCAACTTCATCGACGGAAACGAGGTTGAAGTCACCGTTGACGGTGTGCTTGAGGGCAGATGCTGCAACGGCGAATTCAAGAGCTTCACCCTGAGTCTTCTTGGTGAGAAGGCCATGAATCAAACCGCCGGAGAAGCTGTCACCTCCGCCCACGCGGTCGATGATAGGATTGATTTCGTATCGCTTGGACTGGTAGAATTCCTGTCCGTTGTAGATAAGAGCCTTCCATCCGTTGAATGTAGCAGAGAAGCTCTCGCGGAGGGTGCTCACTACATACTTGAAGCCAAATTCTTTGGCCATAGCCTTGAAGATTCCTTCGTAGCCGGCAGCATCGGTCTTACCGCCTTCAACGTCAGCTTCGGGCTTGAAGCCGAGGCAGAGTTCTGCATCTTCCTCGTTGCCAATGCAGACGTCAACATACTGCATGAGAGGACGCATGATGGAAATAGCCTTCTCGGATGTCCACAGTTTCTTGCGGAAGTTGAGATCCACAGACACCGTTACACCGTGACGCTTGGCAGCCTGGCAAGCCAGTTTGGTAAGTTCGGCAGCTTTGTCCGAAACAGCAGGCGTGATGCCCGACCAGTGGAACCACTGTGCGCCTTCCATGATAGCATCGAAATCGAAATCCTTGGGATCGGCTTCGGCAATCGAAGAGTGAGCACGGTCATAAATAACCTTTGAGGGACGCATGGAAGCACCTGTCTCGGCATAATAGAGGCCGACACGTTCGCCACCGCGGGCAATATATTGAGTGTTAACACCATAACGACGGAGAGCATTTACAGCAATCTGTCCAATCTCATGCTTGGGAAGTTTGGATACGAAATAGGCATCATGGCCATAGTTGGCCACACTGACTGCCACGTTGGCCTCACCACCGCCGGGGATGATGCGGAAAGACTCAGACTGAATGAAACGGTCGTTTCCCTCGGGAGAAAGGCGGAGCATAATCTCGCCTAATGTTACGATTTTTGCCATAGTTGGAAAAATTTAATTGATTGATTATGTTGTGAATTAGTAATCGAAATATTTGTACTTTTTTCGCGCGTACATTATATATAAAACATGGAGTTCAGGCGACAGCAATGCGCCGCCCGAACTTTATTTATCCGTGTTCAGAACTTAAAGAAATTCTTGGCGTTGTTGTAGCAGATGTCTTCAATCATCTGGTTGACGCGTTCTTTCTCATAGCCCGTGTAGGGAATCTGTCCGTCCTCGATGTCGCGACCCACGAGGTTGCAGAGCGTGCGACGGAAGTACTCGTGACGAGGATAGGATAGGAAGGAGCGGGAGTCGGTGAGCATGCCGACAAAGCGGCTCAACAGACCGAGAACCGAGAGAGCGTTCATCTGCTTCTCCATGCCGTCCTTCTGATCGAGGAACCACCAGCCGGAACCGAACTGAATCTTGCCGGCAACGGAGCCGTCCTGGAAGTTGCCAAGCATGGTGGCAATCACTTCGTTGGCGGAGGGGTTGAGGCAGTAGAGAATGGTCTTGGCCAAATGACCCTCGGCATTGAGTTCGTCGAGGAAGTGGCTCATGGCCTTGGCTGTGGTGAACTCGCCAATGGAGTCGAAACCGGTGTCGGCACCGAGCAACTTGAACATCTTGGAGTTGTTGTTGCGAATGGCACCGTAGTGATACTGCTGAGTCCAACCGCTGGCATAGTCCATCTCGCCCTGAGCCTTCATGTAAGCATGTTTGTACTTGCGCTGTTCCTCCACCGTAGGAGTCTTGCCGGAGAGAGCCTTGGCCATGATGGCATCTATCTCTGCGTCGGTGTAAGACTCATCGTAGAACTCCTCGATACCGTGATCGGAGAGACGGCATCCCATCTCTGCGAAGAAGTCGTGACGTTTTTGGAGTGCTTCGTTGAGGGTTGCAAAGTTCTTGATTTCAACGCCGGCAACAGCAGAAAGCTTCTCGATATAAGCCTTCCATGTGGCAGCCTCGATGTTCATGCCGGCATCGGGACGCCAAGTGGGCAACATGCGCGTCTTGGCTGTGGGGTCGGCGGCAACGATTTTGTGCCATTCGAGACTGTCGGCGGGGTCGTCGGTAGTGCAGACAACTTTCACATTGTAATGTTCCATCATTCCGCGGGGGCAGAACTTCGGGTCGGTGGCAATCATTTCATTGCACTTGTCGTAAATGGCTCGAGCGTTGGTGGGATTCAATGTCTCGGTAATACCGAATGCGGTCTTAAGTTCCAAGTGTGTCCAATGATAGAGAGGATTGCGGAAGGTGTAAGGCACAGTCTCAGCCCACTTTTCGAATTTCTCCCAATCGGTTGTGTCCTTGCCGGTACAATAGCGTTCGTCAATACCATTGGAACGCATGGCACGCCACTTGTAGTGGTCACCCATGAGCCAAATCTGGGCAATAGACTCGAAACGCTTGTTTTCAGCAACCATCTGGGGAATCAGATGGCAGTGGTAGTCGATGATGGGCATCTTGGCCGCATGCTCGTGATAAAGCTTCTGCGCAGTCTCTGTCTGCAGCAAGAAGTTCTCATCCATAAATGCTTTCATTCTCTAATACTATTAAAGGGTTTATTTAAAGGATCTTTGTGCGCGAAACAACAAAAAAAACGCTCGTTTTTGTTGAAATCACGTGGCGAAGATACAAATTTATTTTGATTTTACAAAAAAAAATGCAAAAAATTTTTGATTTCTAAATATTATTTGTATATTTGCGCCTGTAAAACGTCAGTTTTGCGACATTTTTTGAACACTAAATTGACATTTACTCTATTAATTATAACCAACTTCTAAAAAATTAAAAATTAGTGTAAGTTATGAAAGCATTAAACAAGCTTACTGCTCCCAAAAGCAATGCTCCCGAACGAATCATCCAGTTCGGTGAGGGTAACTTCCTTCGTGCGTTTGTAGATTGGATTATCTACAACATGAACCAGAAGACCGACTTCAACTCGTCTGTCGTAGTCGTTCAGCCCATCGATCGCGGCATGGCAGAGTGGCTCAACGGCCAGGACTGCCTGTACCACGTGAACCTCCAAGGTCGTCAGAACGGCAAGCCTGTCAACACACTGACCCGTATTGATGTCATCAGCCGCGCGCTCAATCCCTACAGCCAGAACTCAGCTTTCATGGCTTTGGCCGACCAGCCTGAAATTCGTTTCGTAATTTCCAACACCACCGAGGCCGGCATCGCTTTCGATCCTGCCTGCAAGTTCACGGACGCCCCCGCTTCGAGCTATCCCGGCAAACTGACCCAGCTCCTTTTCCGTCGATTCAAGACGTTCAAGGGCAATCCCAAGAAGGGTCTCATCATCATGCCCTGTGAGCTTATCTTCCTCAACGGCCATCACCTCAAGGAGTGCATCTACAAATACATCGAACTCTGGAAAGACGATTTCGGCAAGGATTACGAAGCATTCAAGAAATGGTTCACCAAATACAATTACGTATGTGCCACACTCGTTGACCGTATCGTGCCCGGCTTCCCCCGCAAGGAAATTGCCCAGATTCAGAAGAAGATTTGCTACGCTGACAACCTCGTCGTTCAGGCCGAAATCTTCCACCTTTGGGTGATTGAGAAGCCCGAGAACATGTCCATTGCCGCCCTCCGCAAGGAATTCCCCGCAGAGAAAGCCGGTCTCCATGTCCTCATCGCCGAGAGCGAAGCACCTTACCACGAACGCAAAGTCACCCTCCTCAACGGTCCCCACACCGTTCTCTCGCCCGTGGCCTACCTCTCCGGTGTCAATATCGTACGCGATGCCTGCAACCATCCCGTCATCGGCAAGTATGTACGCAAGGTGCAGTACGACGAACTCATGCAGACGCTCAATCTGCCTATGGCCGAACTCCAGCAATTCGCAGCCGACGTGCTCGAGCGTTTCGACAACCCCTATGTAGAGCATCAGGTGACGAGCATCATGCTCAACTCCTTCCCCAAGTACCAAACCCGCGACCTCCCCGGCCTCAAGGTTTACCTCGAGCGCAAGGGCGAATTGCCCAAGGGTCTCGTTCTCGGCCTCGCCGCCATTATTACTTATTATAAGGGTGGTACACGTGCCGACGGTGCTCCCATCCAGCCCAACGACGATCCTAAAATCATGCAGCTTCTCACCGACCTTTGGGCTACGGGCGACACCCGCAAGGTGGCAGAAGGTGTGCTCGGTGCCAAGGACCTCATTTGGACAGAGCACGGAGATCTCAACCAGATTCCCGGCCTCACCGACATGGTTACCGGCTTCCTCAACTCCATCCAGGAGAAAGGTATGCTCGAGACCGTTAAATCCATTCTCTGATTATGAAACAGTTTCTCAAAATCAATCCTGCCGACAACGTCGTCGTTGCTCTCCAGCCTTTGAAAAAAGGTGACTCGATTGAGGTTGATGGTAACAAAATAACCCTTGTGACCGACGTTCCCGCCGGCCACAAGGTCGCACTGAAAGACCTCGCCGAGGGCGAGAACATCATCAAATACGGATTCCCCATCGGTCATGCCCGTCATGCCGTTCCCTGCGGTTCTTTCCTGGACCACAACGACATCAAGACCAACCTTGCCGGACAGCTTGACTATTCGGGCATCCGTATGAAGGGACTCAAGCCTGAGCAACCCCACGGCAAACAACTCACCTTCGAGGGTTATGTGCGTCCCGACGGACAGGTCGGTATCCGTAACGAGGTATGGGTCATCCCCACTGTAGGCTGTGTCAACGGCCTCATCAAGCGTATGGTGCAGCGCATCAATGCCGAAACCAACAACGGCGAAGGCGTTGACTGCATCGTTCATTTCGAGCATAATTTCGGCTGCTCCCAACTCTCGGAGGACCACGAGAACACGAAGAAGATTCTCCGCGACATGGTTCATCATCCCAATGCCGGCGGCATTCTCGTCGTAGGTCTCGGTTGTGAAAACAATCAGCCCAAAGTCTTTGAAGAATTCTGCGGCGACTATGACAAGACACGTGTCAAGTTCATGGTTTGTCAAGAAGTCGAGGGAGACGAGGTAGAATACGGAGTCAAGATTCTCCGTCAGCTCTATGAGCAGGCCCGTACGTTCAAGCGCACCACAGTGCCCGCTTCGAAACTGCGTATCGGCCTCAAGTGCGGCGGCTCGGACGGATTCTCCGGCATCACGGCCAATCCCCTGCTCGGCGAGTTCTCCGATTTCCTTTGCGGCACTCAGGGCGGCACAACCATCCTTACCGAAGTTCCCGAAATGTTCGGCGCGGAAACCATCCTCATGCAGCGCGCCGCTTCCCAGGAGATTCTGGACGAGACCATTTCGCTCATCAACAATTTCAAGGAATATTTCCTGTCGCACGGCGAACCCGTGGGCGAGAATCCCTCTCCCGGCAACAAAGCCGGCGGCATTTCCACCCTTGAGGAGAAAGCACTCGGCTGCACACAGAAGAGCGGCAAGAGCGCTGTCTGCGGCGTGATGGAGTACGGCGAACGTCTCCGCAATACCGGTCTTAACCTCCTCTCGGCTCCCGGCAACGACCTTGTGGCCGCTACAGCTCTCGCCGCTGCAGGATGTCAGATGGTGCTCTTCACCACCGGTCGCGGCACTCCGTTTGCCACCTTTGTGCCCACGATGAAGGTTTCCACCAATTCCGGACTCTACAACCGCAAACCTCACTGGATTGACTTCAATGCCGGCGTGCTGGTTGAAGACCAGAACATGGAGGAAGTCCTCCCCCGTTTCATCGACTATATCATCAGCGTTGCATCGGGCGAATACGTCAATGCCGAGAAGAACGGCATTCATGAAATCTCCATCTTCAAGAACGGCGTAACTCTCTGACAAAAGCCCATCGGAAGAACCGAAGAAATTGTAACTCCTACACTTAGCTCCGCCCTCAAAGCGGGGCTTTTTTGTTATCTGACAACCCTGTTTTGCGGTGAAATGAGAGAAAAAACACCATTTTAAGAAAGTTTAACACATGATATTTTTGCTTATTGTCAATTTTACATTATCTTTGCACCGACAATAAAACCGAACTTTTAAGAACAAGCCAAAAATTCCTTAATTATGGACAATTCCAAAGGCATCAATTTCGACCCGCACGTCTCTGTTGACTGCGTAGTATTCGGCTACGACGGACAGAACCTCAAAGTCCTCCTCTCCACCAAGAGCGCCGAGGCTCCAGAATTGGAATACAACAATGTGAAGCTACCCGGTCGCCTTCTCCGCGTTAACGAAGACCTTGACGAGGCTGCCAACAACATCGTTTCCCAACTTGCAGGCTCCCGCCACCCCTATATGCACCAATTCCGGGCCTTCGGTTCACCGAATCGCACGGCCAATCCCAAAGACGTGCTTTGGCTCGAAAATGCGACCAAACAGAAAATCGGACGCATCGTCACCATTGCCTACCTTTCCCTCATCCGTATCACCAACCGCACCCGCTCGGCATTCGGAGATTCCCCTGTAGAATGGTTCCCCGTCAACGAGATTCCCGTTCTGGCCTTTGACCATAACCAAATCATCGATTCTGCCCTGCGCGAAGTACAGCGTCTCTCGCAGATACGTCCCCAACTTGTCTTCGAAATGCTGCCGCCCAAGTTCACGGCTCTTCAGGTACGCCGTCTCTTTGAGCAGATTCAGCGTCGCGAACTCGATGCCCGCAACTTTGCCAAACTCGTGCTTTCCAAGCCTTGGATTATTCCCCTTGAGGAATGGGAAACGGGTGTAAGCCACCGTTCTGCCCGCTACTACAAGTTTCAGGCCAACAAAGTCAAAAGGTGATGCCGTACCGGGTGAAACAATCCCTCAATCTCGTAATAACGTAATCTCGTAATAACGGGATAACGACATACTGTTATCCCGCAAATAAAAAAAACAATACTTAAGCTCCCATCAAAAAAATGTATCTATTAGGACTCGACATCGGATCTTCATCCGTCAAGGCATCGCTTGTTGATGCCAAAACCGGCGCTATAGTCGCCCAGGATTTCCAGCCCAAACAGGAACAACCCATCAAGGCACTGCGTGCCGGCTGGGCCGAACAGGATCCCGAAATGTGGTTCTCCAACCTCAAGGCGGCTCTTGCCTCTGTGCTTCGTTCTTCGGGTGTGAAAGCCGCAGACATTGATGCCATAGGCATTTCTTACCAAATGCACGGGCTCGTCCTCGTTGACCGCAACAAACGGGCTCTGCGTGATGCAATCATCTGGTGTGACTCGCGCGCCGTGCCATACGGCCAGAAAGCTTTCGAAGCCCTCGGCCCGGACTTCTGCCTCTCTCACCTGCTCAACTCTCCCGGCAATTTCACGGCGGCCAAACTCGCATGGGTCAAGGAGAACGAACCTGAAACTTACGCAAAAGTGTGGAAACTGATGCTCCCAGGCGACTACATTGCCATGAGGCTGACTGGAGAAGTCAATACCACCGTCTCGTCGCTTTCGGAAGGTATGTTTTGGGACTTCAAAGAGAACAGGCTTTCCTCCGAACTTCTCTCCTACTATGGTTTCTCGTCCGACTTGATTCCGGAGATCGTTCCCACCTTCGCGGTACAGGGAAGGGTATCTCGGGAAGCTGCTGCAGAACTCGGACTCAAAGAAGGCACACCCGTGGCCTACCGCGGCGGCGACCAGCCGAACAACGCACTTTCACTCAATGTGCTTCAGCCCGGAGAAATCGCATCCACAGCCGGCACCTCAGGAGTGGTTTACGGTGTCATCGGCAATGTCAATTATGACCCCCTCTCCCGCGTCAACACCTTCGCTCACGTGAACCACAGCGATTCGCAGACACGTCTCGGTGTGCTCTGTTGCATCTCCGGCACCGGCATCCTCAATTCCTGGGCTCGCAAGAACCTTACCGCCGGCCTCGGCTACGACGAGATGAATGCCCTTGCTGCCGAAGCTCCCATCGGAGCTGCAGGAGTTTCCATTCTGCCTTTCGGCAACGGTGCCGAACGTATTCTCGAAAACCGCGAGACAGGAGCTTCCATCCACGGCATCAACTTCAACATCCATAACCGCACCCACCTTCTCCGTGCTGTACAGGAGGGCATTGTCTTCTCCTTCGTCTATGGTATAGAAATCATGCAGCAGATGGGCATGGACATCCGAACCGTCAAGGCAGGCAAGGCCAATATGTTCCTCTCCCCGCTCTTCCGCGACACCCTTGCCGGAACTACGGGCGCTACCATCGAACTCTACGATACCGACGGAGCCGTGGGTGCTGCCAAGGGAGCCGGAGTCGGTGCCGGCATTTATGCTTCTACTGACGAAGCATTCGCCACCCTCAAGCGCCTCGCCACCATCGAGCCCTCGGACACCGATGCCGCAGCCTACAAGGAAGCCTACGCACGCTGGCGCAGTCTAATCTGACATAACTATTTTATTAACCCATAAAGTACAAAACAATTTTATTAACAACTTAAACCTCAAAACATTATGGCTAAAGAGTATTTTCCCAACATCGGCAAAATCAAGTTTGAAGGCAAGGACAGCAAGAATCCCCTCGCTTTCCATTACTATGACGCTGAGAAGGTCATCATGGGCAAACCCATGAAGGAATGGCTCCGCTTTGCTATGGCCTGGTGGCACACCCTCTGTGCCGAGGGCGGCGACCAGTTCGGCGGCGGCACCAAGAAGTTCCCCTGGAACCAAGGCACCGATGCCGTCACCATCGCCAAGCAGAAAGCCGATGCCGGCTTCGAAATCATGACCAAGCTCGGCTTCCCCTATTTCTGCTTCCACGATGTCGATCTCGTGAGCGAAGGCAACTCTGTCGAGGAGTATGAGGCCAATCTTGCCGCCATCACCGACTACCTCAAGCAGAAAATGGATGAGACAGGCATCAAGCTCCTTTGGAGTACAGCCAACGTCTTCGGCAATGCACGTTACATGAACGGCGCTTCCACCAACCCCGATTTCGACGTGGTGGCCCGTGCCATCGTACAAATCAAGAACGCCATCGACGCAGGTATCAAGCTCGGTGCCGAGAACTATGTGTTCTGGGGCGGACGTGAAGGCTACATGTCTCTTCTCAACACCGACCAGAAGCGCGAGAAGGAACACATGGCCACCATGCTCACAATGGCCCGCGACTATGCTCGTTCCAAAGGCTTCAAGGGCGCCTTCCTCATCGAGCCCAAGCCCATGGAACCCTCCAAGCACCAGTATGATGTCGATACAGAGACAGTCATCGGATTCCTCCGCGCACATGGTCTCGACAAGGACTTCAAGGTCAACATCGAGGTTAACCACGCCACTCTTGCCGGTCACACCTTCGAGCACGAACTCGCCTGCGCTGTCGATGCCGGAATGCTCGGCTCCATCGACGCCAACCGCGGTGACTATCAGAACGGCTGGGATACCGACCAGTTCCCCATCGACCAGTATGAACTCGTACAGGCCTGGATGCAGATTATCCGTAACGGCGGTCTCGGAACGGGCGGCACCAATTTCGATGCAAAGACCCGTCGTAACTCCACCGACCTCGAGGACATCATCATTGCCCACATCAGCGGCATGGATGCTATGGCACGCGCCCTCGAGAGCGCTGCCAAGTTGCTCGAAGAGTCTCCCTACTGCCAGATGCTCAAGGAGCGCTACGCTTCCTTCGATTCCGGTCTTGGCAAGAAATTCGAAGAGGGCAAGATGACCCTCGAAGAGGCCTACGAGTACGGCAAGAAGGTCGGCGAACCCAAGCAGACTTCCGGCAAACAGGAGCTCTACGAAGCCATCGTTGCCATGTACTGCTAATCGCTCTGCTCTCAGTCATTCACAATTTTGACTCAATCCTACGCCCCGAGTATCTTACGATGCCCGGGGCGCTTTCTGTAACTCAATGTCCACACCCCATGAGAGCGGGATTGGGAATAGATTTCAAACTCAAAATCCCCCCGCCGGCGAGAATGCCGGTGAGGGGATGATAATGTGAAAGCGGGAGATTAATACTCGAGCTTGGTCTGACGCACGTAGGTCTGGTAGCGCTTCTCTGCCATCTGCTGTGCCTTAGCGAAGAGTTCGCCGGCCTCAGCGGGGAACTGCTTAGCCACAGACGCGTAGCGCACCTCGCCCTTGAGGAAGTCCTGGAACTTATCCCACTGGGGCTCCTTCGAATCGAGAGAGAAGGGATTCTTTCCTGCCTCTTCGAGTTCGGGGTTGAAGCGCCAGAGATGCCAATAACCGCACTCAACGGCCTTGGCCTCTTCGTTCTGAGAGTGCATACCGCCCTTGATACCGTGGTTGATACAGGGAGCGTAAGCGATAACGAGAGAAGGTCCGTGATAAGCTTCAGCCTCGCGGATGGCCTTGAGAGCCTGAGCGTTGTCGGCGCCCATTGCAATCTGGGCAACGTAAACGTAGCCGTAGGTCGTGGCAATCATGCCGAGATCCTTCTTCTTGATACGCTTGCCGGAAGCGGCGAACTTGGCGATAGCGCCGAGAGGAGTAGCCTTGGAGGACTGACCGCCGGTGTTGGAGTAAACCTCGGTATCAAGAACGAGGATGTTGACATCTTCGCCCGAAGCAATCACGTGATCGAGACCGCCGTAGCCGATATCGTAGGAAGCACCGTCACCGCCGATAATCCACTGAGAGCGCTTAACCAAGTGGTCCTTGTAGGTAAGAATGTCCTCGGCAGCCGCATTTCCTGTGAGAGCCTCGACAATCTTGGGAGCAAGAGCCTTCGTAGCGTCTGCATCTTCCTGCTTCTCAATCCATTCGTTCATAAGAGCCTTGACATCGGCTGAGAAGGCAGCGTTCTCCTGAGCCTCGGTGAAGAGACGGGTGATGCGCTGTTTCATCTTCTTGTTGGCGATGGCCATACCGAGACCGAATTCGCAGAAGTCCTCGAAGAGCGAGTTGGCCCAAGCGGGACCCTGACCCTTGGCGTTCTTGGTGTAAGGAGTCGAAGGAACAGAACCGGAGTAAATCGAAGAGCAACCCGTAGCGTTGGCGATAATCTCACGGTCACCGAAGAGTTGGGAAATGAGCTTCACATAAGGAGTCTCACCGCAACCTGCGCAAGCACCTGAGAACTCGAAGAGAGGCTGAGCGAACTGAGAGTTCTTGACATTGGCCTTGATGTCAACGAGATCCTGCTTGGAGGTAACCTTCTCGACAGCGTACTGCCAGTTGGCAGCTTCGAGTGCAGCTTCTTCACTGCCGTCGTTGTAGGGAACCATCGTGAGGGCTTTGCCGAGTTTGGGATTACCGGGACATACGTCAACGCAGTTACCGCAAGAGAGACAGTCCTTGACACCCACCTGGATGCGGAAGAACATACCCTTCATGGTAGCGGGAGCCTTCATCTCAATCATTTCGCCGTTCATGCCCTTGGCCTCGTCGGCCGTCATGACGATGGGACGGAGACAAGCGTGGGGACATACGAAGGCACACTTGTTACACTGGATACAGTTGGCAGCATTCCATACGGGAACGAATGTACCTACGCCGCGCTTTTCGAACTTGGCGGTGCCGGGATGCCATGTACCGTCTTCGATACCGACGAAAGAAGAAACGGGAAGGAGGTCGCCGTCCTGAGCGTTGATGGGACGAACAATCTTGTTGATGAAGTCATCGCCGTCGCTGAATGTCTTCTCCTCGGGAACGAGAGCCGACCATGCGGGATCGACTGCGAGCTGCTTGTACTCGCCGCCGCGATCGACAGCTGCATAGTTCTTGTTGACAACATCTTCGCCCTTCTTGCCGTAGGACTTCACGATGAAGTGCTTCATCTCCTCGACAGCCTTCTCAACGGGGATAACACCTGTGATGCGGAAGAATGCCGACTGGAGAATGGTGTTGGTACGGTTGCCGAGACCAATCTCCTGTGCAATCTTGGTGGCATTGATGTAGTAAACGGTGATGTTGTTGTCGGCGAAATACTTCTTCACCTTGGCGGGAAGGTTGGCAATGAGTTCGTCACCGTCCCAAATGGTGTTCAGAAGGAACGTACCGCCCTTCTGGAGGCCGCGCGTCACGTCGTACATCTGGAGGTAAGCCTGCTGGTGGCAAGCCACGAAGTTGGGAGTCGTTACAAGATAAGTGGAGCGGATGGGATCGTCGCCAAAGCGGAGGTGAGAGCAAGTGAAGCCGCCCGACTTCTTGGAATCATAGGAGAAATAAGCCTGGCAATACTTGTCGGTAGTCTCACCGATAATCTTGACAGAGTTCTTATTGGCACCTACAGTACCGTCGGCACCGAGGCCGTAGAACTTAGCCTGGAACATACCCTTGCCGCCCATGGCGATTTCTTCGCCGACGGGAAGAGAAAGGAATGTAACGTCGTCGTTGACACCGAGCGTGAAGTGGTTCTTGGGCTGGGGAAGAGCAAGGTTCTCGTAAACGGCGAGAATCTGAGCGGGCGTGGTGTCGTTGGAGCCGAGGCCGTAGCGACCGCCTACAATCACGAGATTCTTGTAGCCGAGTTCATCGAGAGCATCCTTAACATCGAGGTAGAGAGGTTCGCCGTTGGCACCGGGTTCCTTCGTGCGGTCGAGGACGCAGATGCGCTTAACCGAAGCGGGAAGAGCCTCTTTGAGGTACTTGAGCGAGAAGGGACGATAGAGGTGAACGGCAATCATGCCGACCTTTTCGCCCTTGGCAGCCTTGTAGTCGATGACTTCGCGGATAGCCTCTGTTGCAGAACCCATGCAGACGATGATGTTCTCAGCATCGGCGGGTCCGTAGTAAGAGAAGGGACGATACTTGCGGCCGGTAATAGCCGAAATCTGGTCCATGTAGTCGCTCACGATGTCGGCCACTGCGTTGTAGTAGGGGTTGCAGGACTCACGGTGGGCAAAGAAGACATCGGGGTTCTCGGCCATACCGCGCATCTCGGGATGTTCGGGAGAGAGAGCACGCTCACGGAACTCCTTGAGAGCCTTCTGGTCAATGAGAGGCTTGAGATCTTCCTGATCCACAACCTCTACTTTCTGATACTCGTGAGAGGTGCGGAAGCCATCGAAGAAGTTGAGGAAGGGCACACGGCTCTTGAGGGTTGCGAGATGGGCAACGCCGGCGAGATCCATCACCTCCTGAACGGAACCTTCGGCCAACATGGCGAAGCCAGTCTGACGGCAAGCCATCACATCCTGATGGTCGCCGAAGATACAGAGGGCATGGGAAGCGAGAGTACGAGCCGAAACATGGAAGACTGTGGGAATCAACTCGCCGGCAATCTTGTACATGTTGGGAATCATCAGGAGAAGACCCTGAGAAGCTGTGAACGTAGTGGTGAGCGCACCGGCCTGGAGAGCACCGTGAACGGTACCGGATGCACCACCCTCAGACTGCATTTCCTCCACGAGAACGGTCTCGCCGAAGATGTTCTTGCGGCCTTGGGCAGCCCATTCATCGACGTTCTCTGCCATCGGTGAAGAAGGAGTGATGGGATAGATTGCAGCCACCTCCGTGAACATATACGCGATATGCGCGGCGGCAGTATTGCCATCACATGTCATAAATTTTTTTGCCATTGTGATTGGATTGTTTAATAATGAATAGTTGATGAGTTAATTACTTAATTATCGATTAGTTTATCGAAATTGCAAATTAATAGAGGAACCCGAACAACCAAAGCGGAATCACATTGTCGTGACCGATTTCGAGATTGTCGATAGCGTAGTAGAAATCGGGGTTGTTCTTGGTGCGTACCACCCAGTCGCAGACGCGGAAGCGGTCGGTCTTGTTGATGAGGAACTGGACATTGCGTTCGTTCGACTTGTTAAGACGGTTGTCCTTGTGGAGCATGTTGTAGAAGAACGTCTCGCGTATCTGGCGAGGTTCCACTTCGTTGAGACAAGTGGGATACAGAATATTGGTGTTGTGCATATATACGACAGCCGGCTTCTTGGGGAACTGCTCGTCAACGCTATAAAGCATGTTGATGAGACGGGCCTCTTTGAGGTAGCTGAGGTAGTTCACCACCGTAGCTCGCGATGTTTCGATGGCTTTGGCCAGAAGCGAGACATTGGGCGAACAGGGTGCTTCCTGTGCAAGAAGGTGGAGCAATTTCTTGATTTTGGGAAGATAGGACAACTCGATTTCCTTGACGAAAAGAACATCAACCTCAAGCATGGTGTTCATGTTCTTGATGAGCATCTCGGAATAGTTCTTCTTTTCGAGGAAGAAAGGATAGAATCCGTGGTGCACATAGTCCTGAAAATAGTTCAGAGGTTTGATTTTGGAACAAATCTCTGAAGCGATGGCTGCGTGGTTGGACAGGATTTCGTCGTACTTGTAGGAACGGAAATTGGTGCCGGCCATGAGGTTGATGAACTCACGGAACGAGAAACCGCGCAGGTTGTACGAATCAACGACGCCGTTCAGGATGGGATTTTCCTCCTTGAGACGCATCACTGTAGAACCGGCGAAGATAATCTGAATCTTGGGATACTGGTCATAGATGAACTTCAGTTCGTTGCTCCAATCGGGATACTTGAAAATCTCATCAATGAGAAGGACACGTCCGCCTTGAGCCAGGAACTGCGATACAAATTCGCGCAGAGTATGCGTAAAAAAGTAGAAATGGTTCATGTTGATATAAAGGCAGCGACGGTCATCCGGACCGAATTTTTCCAGCGCATACTGCAGCAGGAAAGTGGTCTTGCCTACACCGCGTGAGCCCTTGATTCCTATCAAGCGGCTGTTCCAGTTTATCTCGTCCATCAATTCGCGACGTACAGGCGAATAGACATGCTCAACGAGATATTTATGAGTTCGATAAAATGTCTCCACTGTTTTATCTGTTTTTTGTTAAGCGCTGCAAAGATAATAAGAAATCTTGAAATTGCAAAGTGAAAATGACATTTTTTTTGAAAAATTGAGAAAAAAATGAATTTTTAAAGGTTTTGCGACCATTTTTTGCGCATTCTTGGCTTATTTGTGCATCAATATTTGCAGGTATTGTTGATAAAGTGAACGAATTTCGTCCACCATTTCGTCCATCGGGTGGGTTGTGTCAATCCAATGAATCCTGATTCCGCGCCGTTCCATTCCCCGGAACCAAGTCATCTGCCGTTTGGCAAACTGATGAATGGCAATTTCGAGTTGGCGGAACATTTCGTCGTAGGAAAGTTGACCGATAAGATGGAGGGTGAGATACTTGTATTCGAGACCGTAATAAATCAAATCGTCGGACGGAATGCCGCTGTCGAGCAAACGCTGCACTTCGTCGAGCATTCCGTCGTCGAGACGCTGCCTCAGACGACGGGATATCCGTTCCCGGCGCACGTCCCTGTCCACCATCGTACCTACAACCAACGACGATACGGGAGGATAAGCCGAGAGCGAAGCGGCATGAGTGCGGTAATAATCCCGGATTTCTATTTCGCGGATGGCCCGTTGCGGAGTGTCTGTATCGGTGGTGTTGTGGAGTGTCTTGTAGGTGCGCAGTATCTCCGTCAGCTCCTCGAGACTCTTGCCCCGAAGTCCGGCCCGGAGTTCGGGATTCTCCGGCACATCGTGCATCTCGTACCCCTTGAGTACGCTCTCGACATAAAGCCCGGAGCCGCCGCAGAGAATGGGCAGTTTGCCCCTTCGCAGCATATCGTCATAGACACGATGGAAATCCTTCTGAAACTCATGGATGTTGTATCTGTAGCCGGCGGGACGGATGTCTATGAGATGATAAGGAACCGTTTTCTCCCCCACAGTATAGTCGGCGAGATCTTTTCCTGTACCCAAATCCATCCCGACATAGAACTGTCGGCTGTCGGCCGAAATGATTTCTGTATCGTAGCTCAGAGCCACGTGTACGGCCAAAGACGTTTTGCCGGAAGCGGTGGGACCGACGATAGTAATCATAAGCGTTGCAGTTTAGAACCCGGAAAATAGAACTTTAGTATCTCGGTATGGTCATGACCTGCTTCCGCCATACATGCCGCACCTATCTGACAGAGACCGACGCCGTGTCCCCATCCGCGACCTGTAAAGACGAAACGGGGAGAATCCTTGTCCTCCTTGCTCACCCAGAAGGCACTCGAATAGAGATGCGACACGGAAAGAGCTTTGCGTATCATGAGTTCTTTGCCGATGACGACCGTACGGCGGGAGCCAATCACTTTGAGCAACGAGATTCTGCCGGAAGCACCGCGTTTGAGAGCCATCAAATCTTCTATGGTCCCCACGTGCAGTTGCGTTTTGCGCTCAAAGAGTTCGGAGAGTTCGTCGCGTGAGTATGACACGGTCCAATCGTGGAAATCGGAAGTTGCCCGGTCATAGTTGTTGAGCACCTGACGCAACACGCTTTCGTCGCGGGTATTGCACCAGGAATCATCCACAGGCTTGAGGTAGGAGTAATCTTCGTCTTGCCAACAGGTATCGAAGGTCTCGGTTTTTCCTCCGCAACATTTGGAGAAGCGGGCATCGCAGATATTTCCCTTCCCATCGACCAGCACCTCCCCTCTCGTTTCTTCGACCGCACGGGCCACAAGAGGCGATACGATGCGGGTAATGCCCTGATATCGCTGACAGTGGTCGTCGGCACAGACATCGTACAGAGAATGGTCGTCGTGGTCCCACCAGCGAATCACCGTATCCTCGCTGCTCACCCCCGACACAGGGGCAGCCTCCGTCTTCGGCAGAGACTTTGCCGGCTGCTCCGTCCCCTCCCTCTCTCCTGCCGTTTTTGCGGCACGAGCCTGCATCTGACGCAAGAGCCAGCTGCGTGAAATGACGGCGTGGGTCTTGAGCAGACTGAAGCTCGAGGTTGCAGCCATCTCGGACGAAATGACCGATTTCAAATAATCTTCGATGGGGAGAATATTGATGGCATGAAGCAGATTGTCCTTGCGAAGAATGTGAAGCACTCCCGTGAAGGTCTGGTCTTCGAGTTGTTGCCAGTGGAAACTCTTCCCGATGGTGACACCGCGAAGGGTAAAGGACGGAGCAAAGAACCAACGGGACTCCCCTTCGGCCAAATCCACGAGAGACAGTGTGCGGTCAGGAAGATTTCCGTGCCCGGAAGCCAAAGAGAAGGTAATTTTCTCCTCGTCCATGATGCCTACATGCACCAGCGGAGCGGGATGTTCGAGTTGGGAGAAAATGTCGGAAAGCAATTCGGGGGAAAGTTTCTTGTAGTCTTCCTCGCGTACCACGGGCACGAGGCCGCAAAATTCGAGCGAGGCGGGTGACAGAAGAACTTGCTCCTCCCCTGTTGCATAATACTGCGACGGCCTGTGGGCCTTGCGGTCCATCACACGCCAAAGCACACAGCCCGACTGCCCGTCCCACCAGGCTACGATATTTTTATGGTCGGAATCCGTAATCTCGGGCTGCAAAGCCGTCACGCCAGATTCTGCCCAGTCTTCCCGGCTCCATCGCAACATGGGCACAGCCCTCTGCGGCACAGCTTGGAAATGGAGATGGTCGGGGGCCGAAGCTCCCGAGCAGGCTCCATTGAAGAAGAAGAACATGTCTTTGTACTCCTCTGCCAGCGCCCGCATGTCATCGGCACGCCCGGCAAAAGACTGTCGTTCGTGAGCGGCAGAGACAATTGTGAGATGACACGATGTGAGCGGAAAAGGATTGACAAGTATCTCGTAACGGTTGCCGGAAGGAAGCGTGACAGGAATGGATTGCTGTTCGGCAGGACGTGACGCAGGACACAGGAAGCAGGGACGATCGACCTTGCCGTCAACCACCTTTGCGGTCACGCTTGCGACCCGCGCAGGGTTAAAGACAATCTCGTACTCCTTTTTAAATATATATATGGAACGCTTTTGTGCCTTTCCGAGGTCATCGTAGCGCTGTCGGCATTGGGACCAGGAAGCCAATTGGCGGTCAAAAAACTTCTGAATCATAATTTTTCTGTCGGGCCAGAATCTCGAGTGTTCGGATACGGTCCTTGTAGAGATTGTTGCGGTTGATTTTTTCGCGGGAGAGGGCTGCATCGCTGTTGCCCGACCAACGGCGGCAATTATAGAGCGGCTCATAAATACGACCCAGAGGATACTGTCGGGTGATACGCAACATGGCAGCGTAATCCTCGCCGTAGCTCGTGTTGGGCAACGGATTGGCGCGAAGCAATTCCCTGGAGAAAGCTCTTGGAGCACCCAATCCGTTGATGCGGAGGGCATTGTTCATGCCGTTCTCCGGCGTCCACTCCTTGTGGTCAATGATTCCGGGCGGCAGCGGACGGAGTTCAAAATCCGTAAGCTGATAACTTCCCACAACGGCGGCACAGCCCTGTTCCTGAAAAGCCTTTACGATGCGGGCGAGAGTGTCTTCCCGGCTGTAGAGGTCATCGCTGTCGAGTTGAACGACCCAAAGGCCACAACGGGAATCGGCAACCGCACGATTCCAGCATCCTCCGATTTTGAGCGTTGTTTCCTCGGGAATAATGTGGACGAGACGAGGGTCGTGAATCTCATCGATGACCTCGGTGGTACCGTCGGTGGAATGATTATCGACCACAAGCACATTGAACTTAAAGTCTGTCTTTTGGTTCAAAGCCGACTGGATGGCGTCCCGAATGGTTTTTACACGATTATACACCGGAATCACAACCGATGCGGTGGCCTCGTCGGAACGCTGGGGCTGAAGCGGGAAACGTTTGAGGCGGGATGCATCAATCCAGGCTCCGATGGCTTTGAGATAAGCTGTGAGTGCGACTTCCATCTCTTTCTGCACGCCGGCGTTGCGGGGATCGACATAATCGAATTGCGACGACTCCTCCCCACTTCTGGGCACAAAAGTGTAACCCGTCTCCTGGATGTGGAAAGGAAGGCCGAACTGATAGGCCATTTGGAGACGCAGCAAATACCAGCCTGCATATTGAAACGAAGCCGAGATGTCGGGCATCGTGAGGAGCTTGGAAGAAGAAACCACCACCAGCGGACCGAAATCGAAATCGTCACGCACGGAACCCGTCATATAATCGATGCACGGCATCTCCACCGTCTTTCCGTCGGCTTCCTGCCGACGATAGTCTGTGTATATGAACGGGGCGTCAGTGGCTTCCAAAACATTGCGGAGCCTTAACTCTTCGGCATCGGTCAGAACGATGTCGCCTTCCTGCAGCTGGACAAAGACACAGTCGTCGGCTTCGGCGGCCTCGAAAAGTTGAGCCAACGCCTCGACCGAAGCGAGCCCTTTGTCAAATCGGATAAAATTCATATTCTGTCGTTTTTGGGGAATTGCTTAAAATTCAGAACGTAATGTGCATGCCCACCTGGAAACCGTGTTTCTTTACGCCGGGATGACTTGTATAGTTGAGTCGCCGAACATACTCCACGCGGAGCACCTTGAAAATATTCTCCACACCCAGGGCAATCTCCATGTAAGGCTCGTTTTCGAGTTTATAGACCGGGTTCTCCGACGGGAAGACATACAGGTCGGGATTGCGAAGCGTGATGCCGTCGTCAAGTGTGGCTGCGGGGTCGTTTCTGTCGGAAAGCGAACCGTAAACACCTCGGAAGGAAACCACTTCGCGCCATTTGAGACGACGCATCAGCGGAATGTTGTTGAAAATGAGACCGTTCATGAAATAGACCAAATTCCACTGTACATACTGGTCGTTGACAAACTCCATCGGCTCCATTTGAGAGAACGAATTGCTTTGGATAGTGAAGGCCGGATTGGAGACGGGAATACAAAGCATCGAGAAAGGAGACTGCGTCCACACCTTGCCGGCCTGAAGCTGGGTGTTCACATAGCCGAAGGCCGAGAGATACCACCGCTGTTCGTACTTGAAATCCGTGCGCTGGTAATTCCAGTCGCTGCCCAATACGCCGCGCTTGGCGATGGAATGAGTCAACGTGAAGACGGGAATCTCCTGCGAAATGGAAATGCGGGAGGTGCGCGACTGCATGAAACGTTCATTGTGCGAGAAACGGAGCGTAAGCGTGGCTGTGGACATATCGTAATGGTCGATGCTGCGACCGCCGACCGTGACGAACGGTGTTACCCGGGTCCCCCAGTCACGGGTGTTCTCGAGTTTCAGTTTCAGGGAGAAGCCGTTCCAGAACTCATGGGTGTAGAGCAGATTGGCAGCACGCTGATAGGTAATCTGGTCGTTGCTGGAGTTACGGAACGAACGCAGGAAGTTGTCTCGATTGTCGGTAGGATCTTGACCGAGGAGACGTGTATCATAGCCCATGCCTGCACGAACCGAGTGCACGGGGAACTCATTGGCGTGCATCTTTTTCTTCTTGAACGAATACTCTGCCTCGAAATTGCCTTTCCACTTGTGGTCCTTGAATCCGTAGGCAGCATAACCGAACGCAAAGAGATGCGGATTGAGTTTGGAGGTCGTGATGCCGCCCGCACGAAGACGGAATCCTTCAAAATGGGTATAGGATGCCGTCGCATTGAGAGGTCCGTAGAGGAATTTATTGTCTTCGTAATCGCGTTTGCCCACGGAAATATATCCCTTGAAGAGTGCCGTCAGAATCTGTTCGGTATAATAGAAGAACGGCGTGTTGCGCATATCCCGCAACATATTGGCCACACTGTGGTCATCGCCGGGGACGCCCTTCTCGCCCTCGGGACGATGGTTTTGGAAGAACTCGTTACGGCTCTCCTGCGTGCCGGCGACCCGGGCCTGCGATTCGATGACGGGTCCCCAATGGTTCCAAATCCTGTCGCCCGGATCTTCGAACGTGTAGTTTGAGTAGTGACACGTTCGGTGGGCAAAGAGTCCCCACAGCACATCGTCGATGACTTCCATCTCGGCATCGAACGTGATTTTCCGGCTCACCTGTGTCGAGTCGGCAAGGCGTTCCCGGTCGATGCGTATCGCCATCGACTTCACCCAGTTGAGGTTGATATCCTTGGGCACATTGAGTTCTGCACGTTTGACAAAATAGGTCGAATCGTCCGTCACAAACAGATGGCCGATGAATCCGAGACTCTGTGGCAACAGCGGTGCAAATCCCAGGTCAATGTAGCGTTTGCCGTCATCCCACACGAGGGTGTCGAGAATATAGAATTTATAGAACGTAATGGCAAACGACGAAAGCGGCGATACAAACTGGTTGGAGAATATATAAATATTGTCGTCGTGGATATTCACCTCCGGAAAAATGTCCGATTTCATAGCTTTGGCTATCATCTCGGGCATCATATCGTCCAGGCCGGCATGCTCCTCGGCGAGGAGTTCCGTCTTGTTGTTTTTGGGGTTCTTGCGATAGAACTGCCGCTGCACGGTCTCGTCGCTCGACACGGGCAAAACATGGTCTCCCTCCAGCGAGGTTGAGTCAATGTATTGGTCGATGAAGTCGAACTTCTTGCGGAACATATTGAGACGCGAGCCGGTCATGTTGGTTAAAGAATAGACCATGTGGTCATACCGTTCGCAAGAATAGAAATCCTTCTCGCCGGGCAGTTTGTCGTTCTTGTGGTCAATGACGTTGCGGGCCAATACGACCGAGGGATTGTCCTTTCGCCGATACCGTTCGCGTTTCGGTTTCACCACCACCTCCGAAAGCTGTACGTCCAACGGAGCCAGTTGGATGGTCACGTTGTGTGAACGCCTTCCGGCCGAAATCTCTTTCGAACGGTACCCCACACATGAAATGACGATTTTTCCTCTGGCGGCTACGGTGATGGTAAAGGTTCCTTTCGTGTCGGTGATTGTGCCGTTGGCAGTTCCTTTCTCCTGAATGGTGATGAACTCCAGGCGAAGTCCCGTCAGCGAATCGACGACAGTACCTTCAATCGTGATGCGTGAAGGCTGTGTCTGTTGTTTCTGCGCGCTTGTCAGCGAGAGCCCCAACAGAGTGAAAACAAATACTAGTATGATGTTTCTTAATGACATTCCTTATGCGTGATGAAAGGCACAGAGGCCGTCAAGCGGCGACTGGACCACTGTACCGAGGGTGAATCCGTGTTGTCGGGCCACCTCTGCAAGTACATTTCTTAAATAAAAAGCCACCGAACCGACGAAGGCCACCGATTCGCCGGGTTCCGGACGGAGACGGGCTATATTCCTGCGATAAAAGGCATCCAGTCCGCTGTAAGCCAAGTCATGAACGTACTCGTGCCCGAGATTTTCGCCGATGAAGGGGGCAAACGAAGCCAGATACCGGTTGGGGAAAGGCAGACGATAGACGTGCTCGATGGCCTGAACGGGAGTGATGCTGCCGAACTTGGCTTCGAACTTGGCAGAGATGTCGGCGGGCATCTGTTGTTTGAGGTAATCGGCCAGGAGCAGTCGTCCCAAATTGCATCCGCTGCCCTCGTCTCCCAGAATATATCCCAGCGAAGAAGCCGACCGCATCTCTCCCGTTAGGCCGTTGTAGCGACAGGCTATGGCTCCGGTTCCCACGATACAAGCCAGTCCCGACTGCTTTCCGTAGAGGGCACGCGCGGCTCCGAGGAGGTCGGAATACACCTCCACATCCACCCGGCTCTTGAAGACGCGGTGAAGGGCTTCCTGCATATAGGGAATGCGTTCGCCGGCACAACCGGAACCGTAGAAAAAGACTTTCTCCACGTCCGTATTGTTGCCCGCCAATGTCATCACCAACTCCACGCTTTGGGCTATCACCTCAGGGGTGGCGTACATGGGATTCAGTCCCTGGGTTCTGTGGCGGAAGAGTTCTTTGCCTTCCTCCGTGATGACCCAATCTGTTTTGGTTGAACCGCTGTCGGCTATCAGTATTTTCATCGTTGGGTTTCGGTCTCTCGTGAGACCTTGGGATTTTACTTTGATTTTTTGATTTTCACCTTGATTTTCGTGCCTGCGCTCTCGTTTCCGTAGCGGTCGATGGCCGTGACAACGTAGGTGTATTTCTTACCGTCGGAGACGTTGGCGTCTTTGGTCCGGGGTTCGGCGGTTTGGCAGAGGAGGTGCGACAAATCGTCGGTCTTCTCCTTTTCACCCTTGCGGAATTTATAGACGCAGTAGGTGACTTGTGTCGTGCTTTCCACCTTGTTCCACGAGAGCAACACACCCTCGTCCGAAACATGGGCATCGGCTTTTTTGACCTTCTCGGGATGAACATCCGACACAGCCGTGAAAGCAGGGGTGAATGTCGGTGTTTCATAAACGCCCTCTCTCAGAAAATCGGCCACATGCCACGCATTGTCTTCCACCTGATAACCGTACCAGAAGCACTCGCCGTCCACTTGGTCGAGCGAGCGGCAAAGGTTGAGTTTGTTCATCAGATGGGTATGCGACGAGCGCAAGTCCAAGGCCGGCTTTCCGTCGGGACCCTTGTCGAGCGAACGTTCGATGGAGATGCCGACAATGAGTTGACAGGCGACGGGAATGTGGTCATTCCACCACAGGACAAGGGTCGTATAGTCGGCCTGTTTATGGCCGATTTCCCAATAGAGTTGGGGCATTACATAGTCTATCCATCCCGACTGCGCCCAGCGGAGCACGTCGGCATAGAGGTCATCGTAACATTGAAGGCCGTTTGTGGCAGAGCCTTCCTCCCAGGATGTCCTGTTGCGATAGATGCCGAAGGGCGAGATGCCGAATTTCACCCACGGTTTCCGCTTCTGGATATCCTGGTGAATGTATTTGATAAGAATATCCACATTCCTGCGGCGGAAATTGCCGAGCGAGGCGGGATTGTTCACGTCGAAGTTCATCTGAGGGGCATACATCCTGAATTCGGCTTCGTCGTTGAACTTCTCCCCGTTCTCCGGATAGGGATAGAAATAGTCGTCCATGTGGATGGCATCGATGTCGTAACGGCTCACAATATCGTTCACTATGGCTCGTATGTAGGCGCGGGATTCCGGACGGCCGGGATTGAGATACCACCTCCCGCCGTACTGCACGAACCATTCGGGATGTTCCCCGTAGAGCGGATGTTCTGTCTTCCTTCCTTTGGAGGCTCCCATGCGGTAGGGATTAATCCAAGCATGGAACTCGATATGATTCCGGTGGCAGAGGTCGATGATGAAAGCCATGGGGTCCCACATTTCGGCAGGTGCCTTTCCCGTCTTGCCGGTGAGGAAACGCGACCAAGGCTCCATTTCGCTCTGATAGAAAGCATCGCCTTCGGGCCGCACCTGGAAGATGATGGCATTGAATCCGTCCTCTTTCAGTTGGGTCACCAATCGGGTCAGATAAGCTTTGTTCTGCTCCGTGTTTTTCTTCATGTAGCGCTCCTGGAAGACCGTCTGAAGCCACACGCCCCGGAATTCCCGTTTGGCGGTCACGCAGGCAGCATCCTTTTCGGTCTTCGACCGGTTCCACCACCAGGTCCAGGCATTGGCGTCTGCAATCGGTTGTGTCATGAGAATCAGAGCAAGAGCCCATTGGATATGTCTTCGCATGTTTTTTATCTCGTTTGGTTTTGATACGCAGTCTGTAATGTGTTCCGGGTTATGCAAACTCCGAAAGCTCCAGCCATCGCATCTCTTTCGTGTCTATTTCGTCGATGAGAGCCGTCATCCGGCTACCGGCTTTCTGCAATTCGTCGGGAGAGAGCGTTCCGGAACTCATTTTCTCCTCGAGATTTGCCTTTTCGGCTTCCAGGCGGGGCAGTTCCGTTTCGAGTGTCTCAAACTCCCGGCGTTCCTTGAAGGAGAGTTTCCTTGCCTTCTCGGTTTTGGGTTTGCGGGCATTGGACTTTCCGTCTGCTTCGGTTTTCCCGTCGGGGCTGCTGTTTCTCTCTGCCTCGCGGGCTTCGGCCTCTTTCAGCTCACGCCACTCGCGATAGTCGCTGTAGTTGCCGGGATAATCCTGTATCTCGCCGTTGCCGTGGAAGACGAAAAGATGGTCCACCACTTTGTCCATGAAATAGCGGTCGTGGCTCACCACAATGACACAGCCTCCGAAATCCTGCAAATATTGTTCGAGCACGTTCAGTGTGAGGATGTCGAGGTCGTTGGTCGGTTCGTCGAGCACCAGAAAATTGGGCGACCGCATCAGGATGGTGCAGAGGTAGAGACGTCTCTTCTCGCCTCCCGAGAGTTTATAGACGTAGCTGTATTGTTTCTCGGGACTGAAAAGGAAGAGCTGCAGGAACGAGGTCGCCGGCATCTTGGTGCCGTCGGAGAGCATTACGTAGTCGGCAATGTCGCGCACGATGTCTATCACCTTTTTCGAGTCATCGAACTGCAATCCGTCCTGACTGTAGTATCCGAAGCGCACGGTCTCGCCCACGTCGATGTGCCCTTTGTCGGGCTTTTCGAGGCCCAGAAGGAGTTTGAGGAACGTCGATTTGCCGGTTCCGTTCGGGCCTACAATGCCCAACTTCTCATAGCGGGCAAATTCGTAATGGAAATCGTTCAGGATGACGCGTTCCCCGAAAGCTTTGCAGACACCTCGGGCGTTGAAAATCTTTGACCCTATGTAGCTCGAACGCATCGTGAGACGCATTTGCTGCAGGTCGTGGCGGGCTTTGGCCCGCTGTTCGAGTTCGTAGAATGCCTCGATACGGCTACGGCTCTTGTGGCCGCGTGCTTGGGGCTGTCGCCTCATCCAGTCGAGTTCTTTTCTCAACAGGTTGTTGGCATGATCGACCGCTGCGGCCTGGGCATTGAGCCGTTCCTGACGTTTCTCGAGGTAGTAGGCATAGTTGCCTTTGTAGGTGTAGAGTCTGCGGTCGTCAAGTTCGACAATGCGGTTGCAGACTCTGTCGAGGAAATAGCGGTCGTGAGTCACCATCAGCAGGGTCATCCTGCGATGGTTCAGATAGTCTTCGAGCCACTCGACCATTTCCAGGTCGAGGTGGTTGGTCGGTTCGTCGAGGATGAGAAACTGCGGGTCATCGAGCAGGACGTGCGCCAGCGCCAGACGTTTGCGCTGTCCGCCGCTCAACTGCGAGACGGGCTGCTCCATATCGGTGATTCTCAGCTTGGTGAGGATTCTCACCAACTCGGGACCTTTTTCCTTGCAGACCTCCCCCACCGTCACTCCTTCGGGGAATTGCGGGTCTTGGGGCAGATAGTCGGTCTTGAGGTCGTTTTTCCAGACGATGCTGCCTTCATCCTTGCCTTCCTGACCTGCAATTATCGACAACAGGGTCGATTTCCCAGTGCCGTTTTTGGCAATGAGACCGATCCTGTCGCCTTCATTGATTCCCAAAGATATATTTTCGAAAAGGACCAAGTCGCCGAACGACTTGGTCAATCCTTCTATTTGTAGAAAACTTACTGCCATAAGGGTTGTTCTGTGAATGATGTCGGGTGTTGTTCAACCGAAATATATAGAGAGCACCCTCATGAATTTGTAAATTCGGTATTCTGACACAATTCTCAAGCGAGCTTACGGGAACCGTCGCCAATCACTACGTCGTAAACCTTGGGCACACGACCGTATTTCTCGGCATATTTCTTCCGGGCATCGGCAATGAATTTGTCGTAGAGTTCTTCTTTCACGAGGTTGAGGGTGCATCCGCCGAAACCGCCGCCCATGATGCGCGAACCGGTCACTCCGTTGGCCTTTGCGATTTCGTTGAGGAAATCCAACTCTTCGCAGCTCACCTCATATTCCTTCGAAAGACCCTCGTGGGTAGCGTACATCTGACGGCCGGCCTCTTCGTAGTCGCCCTTCTTGAGAGCTTCGGAGAATGCCATGACGCGATCGACCTCACCGAGCACGAAATGTGCACGCTTGTAGTCTTCCTCGCTGATGTCGGCCTTCACGGCCTCCAAGTCTTCCCACTTGGCATCGCGCAACGTTTCGAACTTGCGGTCGGCGAATTTGGCAGCCAAGGCGGCAACGACGTTCTCGCAGCTCTGGCGACGCTGGTTGTAGGCGCTGCTGGCCAGTTCGTGCTTCACGGCGCTGTCGAGCAATACGAGTTTGTAACCTTTGGCGTCGAAGGGGAAATATTCGAACTCGCGGCTGCGGCAGTCGAGACGCATCACCTGACCTGCTTTGCCGAATACGCTGGCAAACTGGTCCATGATACCGCACTTCACTCCCACGTAGTTGTGTTCCGTAGCCTGTCCGGCAAGAACCAGATTCCACTGGCTCACTTTGTTGTCGCCAAAGAGGTCGTTGAGGCCGTAAGCCACACAGCTTTCCAAGGCAGCCGACGAGCTCATGCCTGCGCCCTCGGGAACGTCGCCGGCAAAGGCAATGTTGAAGCCCTTGACGGGAACGCCGAGTTTCCACATCTCTTTGCAAATGCCGTAGATGTAGCGGGCCCACGATGCTTTGGGTTTTTCGTCGCTCAGACGGAAATCTGCACGGTCTTTTTTGTCGATGGCATAGGCTCTGATGGTGTCGGGGGTACCGTTGATACGAATCTCGGCCATGATACCTTTATCTACTGCTCCCGGAAATACGAAACC
The DNA here is from genome assembly GCA_937899265.1 of uncultured Bacteroidales bacterium. Taxonomy (GTDB): domain Bacteria; phylum Bacteroidota; class Bacteroidia; order Bacteroidales; family UBA3663; genus Liminaster. The sequence continues at coordinate 4,248 of CALBPV010000071.1, read as the reverse complement.
GCCATTGTAGTCGGTGTGTTCGCCAATGAGGTTGATACGGCCGGGAGATGCATATACATTTCCTGTTTTACCGTCGAAATGCTTGATAAAGCGACTTCTAACAAATTCAATGTCCATACGCTTTTTAATTTTTAAAGGTTTATAAGAGGAATTAAATGTTATATAATGTTGTTCGGTATCGATTCAACGCCCTGTAAACAACAAAGTCCTCGTCACTGGTATCCAGCGACAAGGACTTCGTGGAGTTATTTCTTCTCCAGGTACTCTGCTACCTTTGCGGCACGTTCCTGCTGCAATTTGGTAGGCTTGTTGAAGGGCGAGTGGAATCCGAAGATTTTTTTGCGCTTCTTTTCTGATTTTGCCATAGTTTTGAAAAATGATTAAAAGTTAATTATTTTTTTTTAGAGAATTTGTTCTTTTTCATTTCACTCCGAAGCGATAGACGGTTGTCTGCCGATAGGTCTCACCCGGACGCAAGGTCGTCGATTCGAACTGCGGCTGGTTGGGCGAGTCGGGGTGATGCTGTGCCTCGAAGCAGATGGCCGACCTGCGGGGATAGGTGCAGCCGTGCTGTCCCGTGAATCCCGTGAGCCAGTTGCCGGTATAGAGCTGCACGCCCGGTTCGGTCGTATAGACTGTCAGCGTACGTCCCGATGTGGGTTCCTCGCACACTGCGGCCAGCGAGAGCTCTCCCGCCTTCGACTTGTTGAGGCAGAACGAATGGTCGTAGCCTGCGCCGTTGCGGGTCTGTTCGTGGTCGGCATCGATGCGGTCGCCCACACGTGTGGGGCGCTTGAAGTCGAACGGAGTACCCTCCACCGGAGCTTTCTCCCCGTAGGGAATCGATACCGTGTCGATGGGACAATAGCTGTCGGCATTGATATAGAGAATGTTGTCCTCTACCGAAGGCGTTACCTTCTGAATGCCTGCCAGATTGAAGAACGCGTGATTTGTGAGGTTGCAGACCGTCGTTTTGTCGGTCACGGCCTTATAGTCAATGCGGAACTCGTTGTCGTCGGTGAGACTATAGGTCATTTCTATCTCCAACTTTCCGGGGAAACCTTCTTCGCCGTCAGCCGAGGTATAGCGGAGCACCAGCGTCTGGGCGTCGGTCTGCTCGCCCTCCCACACTCTGGCGTGGAAACCCTTGCCGCCGTGCAGGCAGTTGGGAGCCTGACTCATCGTCAAGTGGTATTCCTTCCCCTCGAGAGTGAATTTGGCACCGGCAATGCGGTTGCCGTAGCGACCGATTGTGGCGCCCAGGAACGGCTCGGGGCCGTTCACTACGCTCTCGATGTCTTCCATCCCCAGCACCACATTGGCCCACTGGCCGTTGCGGTCGGGCATCATGATGGAGGGTACGATGCCGCCGTAGTTGGTCACACACATTTCGGCTCCCTGCCGGTTCGTCAGAACCCACAGGTGAGTCGGCTTTCCGTCCACAACGCTTTCGAAGCGTTTCGGATCCAAGCCCGAAAGGGTAAGCCCGGTTTTGTTGTCTATCATACGTACTAAAATACCATTTATGGCTGCAAAGATAGCATTAATTTTGCAAACTTCCAAATTTTCGCCTCTTTTTTTTATATTTTAATGAAAATTTATCCTTCTTTCTTGGTTACATCCGAAAAAATTACTATCTTTGCCCCGGTTTTAATTTACTAAAAGAATGAAAGCATACGTTTTTCCGGGACAAGGTTCCCAATTCGTAGGTATGGGCAAAGACCTCTACGAACAGAACGGAGAGGCCAAAGCCCTCTTCGAAAAGGCCAACGATATTCTCGGGTTCCGCATCACGGACCTCATGTTCAACGGTACGGAAGAAGACCTTCGCCAGACCAAGGTGACACAGCCCGCCGTGTTCCTCTGCTCCGTCATTCCGGCCCTCGTCAATCCCGACGTGAAGCCCGATATGACAGCCGGCCACTCCCTGGGCGAATTTTCGGCCCTCGTCGTTGCCGGAGCGCTCAGCTTCGAGGACGGTGTGAAACTCGTTTCCCAGCGTGCCCAGGCCATGCAGAAAGCTTGCGAAATCAATCCTTCCACGATGGCTGCCATCATCGGCCTGCCCGACGAGAAGGTGGAGGAACTCTGCAGCCAGGTGACCGAAGGCGTGGTTGTTCCCGCCAACTACAATTGCCCCGGCCAGATTGTTATCTCCGGCGAAAATGAAGCCATCCAGGCTGCTTGTGCCAAGATGACCGAAGCCGGTGCCAAGCGTGCCCTCCCCCTCAAGGTCGGCGGCGCTTTCCACTCCCCTCTCATGGAGCCCGCCCGTGCAGAACTGGCCGAAGCCATCGAGAAGACCGAGATCCATGCTCCCAAGTGTCCCGTCTATCAGAACGTGGACGCAAAGCCCCACACCGAGCCTGCCGAAATCAAGCAGAATCTCGTGGCTCAGCTCACCGCTCCCGTCCGTTGGACCAAGAGTGTCCAGAACATGATATCCGACGGTGCCGACACCTTCATCGAGTGCGGTCCCGGAGCTGTGCTCCAGGGCATGATTAAGCGCATTTCCAAAGAAGTAACCGCCCAATCTCTCGCTGAATGAGTTCACAGATTCTCGACGAAACGGATCTCCGAATCCTTCGCGCGCTGCAGGAAAACTGCCGGCTCACCAACAAAGAACTGGCCGCCCGCATCAATCTCTCCATGACACCCACCTTCGAACGCATGAAACGTCTCGAAGCCCAGGGTTTCATTCGCAACTACGTGGCCGTACTCGATGCCGAGAAGCTCGAGCGTGGCTTCGTCGTCTATTGCAATGTGTCAATGAAACAGATTAACGCACGTATCGCCGAGGATTTCTCCTACAACGTTAACGAGTGGAAAGAAGTGTCCGAATGCTATAACGTGAGCGGTGATTTCGACTACATGCTCAAGGTATATGTCCAGTCGATGAAGAAATATCAGGAGTTCGTCATCAACAAGATTGGCGCTCTCGACTATATCTCCCGCATCTGGAGCATCTTCGTCATGGACACGCTGAAGCTCACCTACGGCATTCCCGTATGAGATATTTTCTCTTCCTCGCCTACGACGGTTCGGCCTATCACGGGTGGCAGTACCAACCCAATGCCGTCTCCGTCCAGGAAACCATCCAAAAGTGTCTCTCGCTGCTCCTTCAGCGGGAGACTACTGTTGTTGGTGCCGGGCGCACCGACACCGGGGTACACGCCCGACACATGGCTGCCCACTTCGACACCGACACGGAGTTCAGTGCCGAAGAACGGCGCAACCTGGTCCATCGGCTCAACCTCGTCCTCCCGCCCGACATCGCCATCCACGACCTACGACCCGTCACACCCGAAGCCCACGCACGCTTCTCGGCTCTCTCGCGCACGTACAAATATTATGTTCACACGGCCAAAGACCCTTTTGTGAGAGCCTACAGCGACCGTGAATATTGGCAGTTGGATCTCGACCTCATGAACGAAGCGGCCTCCCGGCTGTTCGACTTTTCCGACTTCACCTCTTTTGCCAAACTCCACACCGACACCAAGACCAATATCTGCCGCATCATGCAGGCTCACTGGGACGAAACCGCTCCCGGCGAATATGTTTTCACGATTCAGGCCGACCGGTTCCTCCGCAACATGGTGCGCGCCATTGTCGGCACCATGTTTATGGTCGGACGTGGCAAACTCTCCGTCCCCGATTTCTGTGCCACCATCCAACGCCACGACCGGTGTGCCGCCGGAGATTCAGCCCCCGCCTGCGCCCTCTTCCTCGAAGACGTAGAATACCCCGACTCCATTTTCCTGTGAGCCGGGTCTGTCATCGAACGATTGTCTCCGCTATTTGCCGTCGGCTCCCTTTTACCTTGCACCTAATTTACGAAATTTTTTTTGAATAACGCAAGAAAAAACACCAAATTTTGCGGTTACAACCACAAAATATTGCCATCTTTTGCGGTTTGAACCACAAAAGATGGCATTTTTTGTCGGACAAGACGAGTCAATCACCGTCGGCAGAACAAAGCAAGCCGGCACCTGCGGCGACCGTGGGGAGGTTTCATTTTGGCTCAGTTCCACTTTCAGAGGTCAAAAGTGGCGAAAACTGGAGGAGAACAAATTATTTTTTGCTTTTTCGCTAAAAATGCGTATCTTTTCATTCGAAAAGACGCGGCTTGAGTGTGTCAGGTACAGATTTACGTCTTCCAAAACGAACAAATCGTTACGCGAAGTTCGGAGATTGGTTTGCAAAGTTGCAAATCGTTACGCGAAGTTCGGAGATTGGTTTGCAAAGTTG
>CALBPV010000070.1 GCA_937899265.1 uncultured Bacteroidales bacterium | reverse complement strand
CATGGGCGGCGGCTGCTGAGCGGCCCGTCCTGAGCGAACAGATAAAAACCAACAAAGAATATGTTTGATTTCACAGAACAACAGATAGAACGCTACTCGCGCCATATCCTTCTGCAGGACGTAGGCGTTGAAGGGCAGCAGAAAATTCACGACGCCAAAGTGCTCGTGATAGGTGCTGGCGGACTCGGAGCGCCTGTGAGTCTCTATCTTGCAGCCGCTGGCGTGGGCCGCATAGGCATCGTGGATGCGGATGTAGTCGATTTGAGCAACCTTCAGCGTCAAGTGATACACTTCACGGGCGATGTAGGCAAGCCCAAGGTCTATAGTGCCAAGGAGAAGATGCTCTCCATCAATCCCGACGTACAGGTTGACACCTTCTACACGTGGTTGGATTCGACCAATGCCCTCGACATCATCAACGACTATGACTTTATCATTGACGGCACTGACAACTTCCCGGTCAAATTCCTTATCAATGATGCGTGTGTGATGGCCGGAAAAGCTTTCTCCCACGGCGGTATCCTCCGCTTCACGGGTCAGACTTTCACCCATGTGCCCGGATCGGCTTGCTATCGTTGTCTCTTCAAGGAACCCCCGCCGCCGGGTGCCGTGCCCACGTGTTCGCAGGCCGGTGTGCTGGGTGCCATAGCAGGTATGCTCGGAACCATCCAGGCTGCCGAAGCCCTCAAGTATATCGTAGGCATAGGCGAACTGCTCACCGACCGTCTCCTCACGTTCGATGCCAAGACAATGAATTTCCGCACTGTCAAGGTTCGCAAGACCGAACGTTGTCCCATTTGCGGCGACCATCCAACGATTGATCACCTCATCGACTATGAGCAGGCCGCTTGTGATCTCAAGAATCATTGAACCCTTCCATTCCCCTCAAGATTATGACAATCACAGACGAAGTGAAACAGAGCATTATCACACAGGCTCAAGCGGACGCTCCGCTCGAGAGCTGCGGCTACCTTTTGGGTACTGGTGATACGGTTACGGAAAACTATCCGATGACCAACATCGACCATTCGGACGAACATTTCAGTTTCGACCCCCGTGAGCAGTTTGCTGCTCTCAAGTATGCACGGCAGAAGGGACTCCGCATTTTGGCCAATTGGCACTCTCACCCCGCCTCGCCCTCCCGGCCTTCCGAGGAAGATTTGCGTCTCGCCAACGATTCCTCCATCCGCTATGCCATCCTCTCCTTGCAGGACGGAACGGTTCATTTGAATTCGTTCAAGATTGTGAACCGCGAAATTATCAACAAAGAAATCCATATCTGACATGAGTAAGATAGCTAAAAACATCACCGAACTCATTGGCCGCACACCTCTTTTGGAACTCTCCCGCCTCGAGAAGGACCTCGGACTGAAAGCCCGACTGTTGGCCAAGCTCGAATTGTTCAACCCCGGACGCAGTGTCAAAGACCGCATCGGAGAGGCCATGCTCGAAAGAGCCGAACAGGAAGGCCTCATCGATGCCCGGACTGTCATCATTGAGCCCACTTCCGGCAACACCGGCATCGGTCTCGCCATCGCGGCCAACCGCAGGGGCAACCGCCTCATCCTCACCATGCCCGACGCTATGAGCATCGAGCGCCGCAGCCTCCTCAAGGCTTTGGGTGCCGAACTGGTGCTCACTCCTGCTTACGAGGGTATGACGGGAGCCGTTCTCAAAGCCCTCGAATTGGCCGATTTGTATCCCAATTCGTTCATTCCCCAGCAATTCGTCAATGCGGCTAACGTTGCAGCCCATCGTGCCACAACGGGTCCTGAAATCTGGGCCGATACCGAAGGCAAGGTCGATATCTTTGTGGCCGGTATCGGTACTGGCGGCACCATCTCGGGTGTAGGTGCCGTTCTCAAGAAAAACAATCCCCATGTGCGCCTCGTGGGGGTGGAACCCTGGAGCTCGGCTGTCATCAGCGGAGGTCGTCCTGGTCCCCACAAGTTGCAGGGCATCGGTGCCGGCTTCATCCCCAAGGTACTGGACCTCCAGATTATCGATGAACTCTTCCGTGTCAAGGATGAAGATGCCTTCAGCCGAGGACGTCTTCTGGCTCAGAAAGAAGGTGTCCTGGCAGGCATTTCATCGGGGGCAGCCCTCCACGCAGCCATCGCCGTAGCGCGTCGTCCCGAGAACGAAGACAAGACCGTTGTGGTTCTCCTGCCCGACACCGGCGAGCGTTATCTGAGTACCAAACTTTTTAATCCGGAATGATATGACAGAAGCAAAGAAACTCTCACTCATCGCTTTCAGCGGCGACTACGACAAGCTCACTGCCGTCTTCACTCTGGCCACCGGTGCAGCAGCCGTCGGCTATGAGGTCAACATCTTCTTCACATTTTGGGGGCTCGATGCCATTAAGCAGAAAACCGGACGTTCCTTCCTGGGTAGCAATTGGCTCACCAAGATTTTCGGCTACATGATGGGCGGACTCGGTGTCACCCCCAACAGCCGCTTCAACTTCTGCGGCATCGGTCCCAAAATCTTCCGATATCTCATGCGAAAAAACAATGTCGCTACGCTCGAAGAACTCGTCGATGCAGCCAAACTCCTGGGTGTCAACCTCTATGCCTGCGAGATGGCGATGCATGTGCTCGGACTTCGCAAGGAGGACTTCATCCCAGAGGTGAAGGACGTACTCGGTGTAGCCACCTTCCTCGAACTCAGCGAAGGCGGAAGAACCCTATTTATTTAATTTATTGTTTTTGGCCCTCGAAATAACGTGATAACGTGATAACGAGATTACGAAATAACGAAATAACGAAATAACGAAATAACGAGCCCGGCCGGCTCCAAAAAATCAGAATAAAAATGGCAACCCATACATTAGACATCACGGCAGAACACTGCCCCATGACATTTGTCAAAACCAAAATCAAACTCGCCCAGATACCCAAGGGAGATGTCCTCGAAGTTCTCCTCAAGGAGGGCGAACCTCTCAACAATGTGCCCAAGTCGGCCACCGAACAGGGTTACGAAGTACTCTCGGTCCATCAGGTAGAGGGAGACACCTGGCGAGTGACTATCCGCAAGTAAAAATTTCATTTTGTCAATCCTTAATAAAGTATATTCATTATGAGCGAAAACAACATCCAGCGTAGCGTGACTACGCAGACCGCCAGAAAGCTGGCGAACACTACCAAGACTGCCCCCCAAATGGGCAGCATTACCCCCCGTCTTTTGTTGAAACTCCTGCCTTGGGTGCAGGTCGAGAGCGGTACCTATCGTGTGAACCGTACCAAGGTTGAGCTGCGCAAAGCCGAACGCATCCAGATAAATTATCTCGACGGTGTGCCTTCGTTCTCGGCCAAGAGCCTGCGCCGTATTCCCCTCTTCTCCCGCATCGACGAGACCGTAGTGAGCCGTCTGGCCCGCCGTTTCGTGACCGAGGAAGTCGCTCTCGGCGACTATCTCATCAAGGAAGGCGAAGGCCGTCAGAAATTCTTTATCGTAGCCGACGGTCAGGCTGAGGTCATCCGTCGCGGCATCCATGGCGAGGAATTGCGTATCGCTCTGCTCAACACCGGTGAGTATTTCGGCGAGGCTGACCTCCTCAGCGACCAGCCCGCTTCGGTATCCGTACGCACCATCACCCCCGCCGTTTTCCTTTCGCTCCAGCGCGAAGAACTCGAGACGCTCACCAAGGAAATTCCCGAGTTCCGTCAGCAGTTCCAGCAGGCTGTCGATGAACATCTCCGTCTGCGTGCTACCGTCAACGACCACGGCGAGAAACATATCGACCTCGTGAGCGGTGCCGAGGAGGATAACATCATCCCCGAGACCTATATCGACTATGAGGAACAGCCCACCGAGTATTCGCTCAATACGCTCCAGACCATCGTTCGTGTCCACACCCGTGTGAGCGACCTCTACAACAATCCTTTCAACCAACTCGAGCAGCAGCTCCGTCTCTCCATCGAGAGCCTCAAGGAACGTCAGGAGTGGGAACTCATCAACAACCGCAAGTTCGGACTCCTCGCTGCCGCCGATCCCTCGGCCCGTGTCTCGGCCCGCTACGGTGCACCTACGCCCGATGACCTCGACGAACTCATCTCGCTCGTTTGGAAAGAACCTTCGTTCTTCATTGCCAATCCCCGTGCCATCGCTGCTTTCGAGCGTGAGTGCACTTGGCGCGGCGTGCCGCCCGTCACTCTCGACATCTTCGGCACCAAGGTGATAACCTGGCGCGGCATTCCCCTCATTCCCAGCGACAAGGTGGAGGTCAAGGGACAGTACCTCACCAATCGCGGTGTAGGCACCACCGAAATCATTCTCGTTCGCGTCGGTGAGAAGAACCAGGGCGTGGTGGGACTCCATCAGACCGGCATTCCCGGCGAGATAGCTCCGTCGCTCTCCGCCCGACTTATGGGTCTCGACAAATACGGCGTAGCCAGCTATTTGCTCACCAAGTACTTCAGCCTCGCATCCCTCACCGACGATGCCATTGCCGTCCTCGAAAATGTGGAGGTCGGATACTATCACGACTATCAACATCGCAATCAAATAGAGAAGTAACCCCCGCTTAGCACCCACTGCAAATGTATAACATCCAAAATAACTTCGACAGCGACATCGGTCAGTTGCGGCAGATAGCCTCGCGCTTTTGCCCCGAGGAATTGCAGTCCGTTTCGCGTCAAGTGGTGCCCGATGAGGTCGATGTCCTCAACTTGAAGGAACTGGAGGACGGATTCCTCCGGCTCCTGCAAGGAGAGAGCGGATTCCCCGATGTGGCGGTTCCCGGTTACGCCGAGGCTCCGGCTTCGGCACCCGACCGTTCTTCGGCGGGCGGCGCTTCCGGCTCGCTCTCTTCGCCCGACACAGCCTTCGGCATCGGATTGCCCGAAGCCGACAAGCTGCGCACCCTCCGCTATGAGGAGACCGACACGCTGTCATCCGACCGGATTCGTCGCGACTTCCCCGTGCTCGGTCAGCAGGTCAACGGACATCCTCTGGTTTGGCTCGACAACGGTGCCACTACACAGAAACCCCGGGCGGTCATAGATGCCATCTCGCACTACTATGAACACGACAACTCCAACATCCATCGCGGAGCCCACACGCTGGCTGCTCGTGCCACCGACCAGTACGAAGAGGCACGCCAGAAGGTGGCGCGTTTCATCAATGCTCCTTCGCCCGAGAATATCATCTTCGTTCGCGGCACCACCGAAGGCATCAACCTCGTGGCCCAGACGTTCGGACGCAAGTTTCTCAATCCCGGCGACGAGGTCATCGTCTCCACCCTCGACCATCATGCCAACATTGTGCCTTGGCAGCAGGTCGCCAAGGACCGCGGTGCACGACTTCGTGCCATTCCCGTCAACCGCAACGGCGACCTCATTCTCGAGGACTATGAACGCATCATCGGCCCGCAGACCAAGTTCGTCTCCGTCGGACATGTCAACAATACCTTCGGCACCATCAACGATGTGGAACGCATTATCGAGATAGCCCATCGCTATCATGTGCCTGTGCTCATCGACGGTGCCCAGTCCATCGCCCATACTCCCGTCGATGTCCGGAAACTCGATGCCGACTTCTTTGTCTTCTCGGGTCACAAAATTTACGGCCCCAACGGCATCGGTGCGGTCTATGGACGCAAAGAGTATCTCGAACTCCTGCCCCCCTGGCAGGGCGGCGGCAACATGATTCAGGATGTCACCTTCGAGGAAACCAAGTTCAACGTGCCTCCCGCACGTTTCGAAGCCGGCACGCCCAATGTGGCCGATGCCATAGGTCTCGGTGCGGCTCTCGACTATGTGAGCCGCATCGGTCTCAAGAACATCGAAGCCCATGAGCACGACCTCACCGAGTATGCTCGCGAGCAGCTGGCCCTCATTCCGGGTGTCACCCTCATCGGCAATCCCAAACGCCGTGTCTCTGTCGTCTCGTTTGTCATCGACGGACAGGATGTCCCGCTCACAGGTCAGCTCCTCGACAAGGAAGGTATCGCCGTCCGCGCCGGACATCACTGCGCCCAGCCCGCCCTCCGTGCTCTCGGCTACGAGATGAGCGTCCGTCCCACCTTCGCCCTCTACAACACCCGCGAAGAGGTTGACAGACTCGTTCAGGCGGTTCGCAAGATTGCCGGCGCATAACGCCTTCTCGACGCTTTTTTGCTCTCTATGATACCCTCTCCGGTCCTCGGAGAGGGTATTTTTTTGCCCGTTTCTGCATTTTTTCATGCCCCAAGCCCCCGAGTTTCAGTTTTTTTTCGTATCTTTGCCCCGCGTTTTCGTCCGATTATATGCAAATTATGTCGCATCTTGTTCGTTTTCTGTTCGTCATTGTATGTATGAGCTTCTGCCTTGGCACCCCTCTGGATGTCCTGGCAGCCGCTCCGTGCGACAATGACCTGCAACAGACCGAAACGCAAGTGCGACAGAGCGACGGACGGTCAAACCGCGTGGCAGAGCAGCCCGTCAGCGCTGTCGAAGCCTTCTTGCGCTCTGCCCAGCGTTCCCGTCGGGTGGTTTCTGCACGTCCGACGCGTCTGCTGCCCACCTGCGGAGGCAAAAACTCCGGGCATGCTTCGGCGTGGGGCAGATGCCCAATGTCTGACCCTCTTTTGCAATATGCTTCGAGGTCGTGCCTCCTCCTTGGGAGGAACGGTGCGTCTGCTGCGTCTCAGCGCCTTTACTACGTCATTGCGTTGAGGTGCCTTCTTTGTTAGCGATACGGTTTCCTGTGTTGTATTGATTCGTATTGTATAACTAAAGAAAATAAAGCATATAATGGCAAATATCAAAAGTTTGCAGATGTGGAAAACCGTCTGCAATGATGTTCGTATAGACATCACCAAAACCCTGTTCGGGCTGCGCACCGTTGTGACCTACAAGCCGACAGGAAGTGTTCTCAGCGGCCTGTCTCTGGAATATACCGTCGCTGAAGGCGAACACCTCAAGCGTGTTCTGGAAACACCTTCCGCAAATCTGGATGCGGCTATCGCCGGTTATCGTCCTCTCACAACCGTCAACGGCAATTACCTCGCCGAGGTATGTGTTTCTCGCGACAGTGCCTTTCTGGCCGTACAGCTCTTTCGCTATCAGAAGCTCAGTTACGAACCCGTGACAGAAGTGCTTTTCTTCGAAGGTGACGCTGCCCGTGCCGTCCGGCAATTATTCTGAAACCCTTTCGTCCGTCGCCCTGCTTGAGGGCAGGACGGCGGACTCTTTACTCAATTCACGCTTATGACATTCACTCCGGAAAACATTTTTTTCCTTGGCGCAGTCCTCATTTTTGTCAGCATCGTCATCAGTAAGTGGGGCTATCGCTTCGGTGTGCCTACGCTGTTGCTGTTTCTCTTCACGGGAATGCTGTTCGGAAGCGACGGGCTGGGACTCGAGTTCAACAACCACGCCGATGCCCAGCTCATCGGCATGCTTTCGTTGTCGGTCATCCTTTTCTCTGGCGGCATGGACACCAAGTTCCGCGACATACGGCCCGTGTTGGCCCAGGGTCTGGTGCTCTCCACGTTGGGGGTGATGCTCACCACAGTCATCACCGGTCTCCTCATTTACTATCTTTCAGAGTGGACGCAACTCGAAATCGGCCTGACGCTTCCCATGTCGATGCTGCTTGCAGCTACGGTTTCTTCTACCGATTCGGCTTCGGTCTTCAACCTCCTTCGATCTCAGGGTATCGGACTGAAACACAACCTCCGACCTACACTCGAACTTGAGAGCGGCTCAAACGACCCCATGGCATACGTGCTCACCATCGCCCTGGTCGAGATGATTGTGTCCGAGGGCGGCTTTTCGGGCATGGAACTGGCATCCAAGATTGTGGGACAGTTGGCCGTCGGAGGACTGCTGGGTTACTTGAGCGGTCTGGCCTTGGTCTGGATAGTCAATCACATTAATCTGCCCAATGCCTCGCTCTATCCCGTTTTGATGCTCAGCTCGATTCTCATCATCTTCACCTTCACGGACCTTCTCCAGGGCAACGGCTATCTCGCAGTCTATGTGGCCGGTTTGGTGGCAGGCAACCACAAGTTGTCCTACCGCCGGGAGACAACCACTTTCATGCAAGGTGTGACCTGGTTGCTCCAGATTGTAATGTTCCTGACGCTCGGTCTTTTGGCCGATCCTTCCGACATGGTCGATGTCCTGGCGGTGGCTGTAGCCATCGGTCTTTTCATGATGCTCGTGTCCCGTCCGCTGGCCGTGTTCCTCTGTCTGATTCCTTTCCGGGTGCCCGTCAAGGCCAAAGTGTTCCTCTCATGGATGGGACTGCGCGGAGCCGTGCCCATCATCTTTGCCACCTATCCCGTCATTGCCGGCATCGAGGATGCCAACTTCCTCTTCAATGTCGTCTTTGTGATTACCCTGCTGTCGCTCTCTATCCAAGGCACAACCATCACAGCCTGTGCCCGTTGGCTGGGATTGGCTACTGCCGAGCCTAAGCAAGGCAATGAGTTCGGGGTCGAGTTGCCGGAAGATTTGGGATCGAGGCTTTCCGAGATGACTCTTACGGAAGAAGACCTCGCCCAAGGCAATCGGCTGGCCGACCTCCACTTCCCCGCCGGAACGCTGGTGATGATGGTGAAACGCGGGCACAGCATCATTGTGCCCAATGGGAAGCTGGAACTTCGCAAAGGCGATGTACTCCTCACGATAGAACAAGAGGAAGCCGTGAGTACAGAAAGTCCCTGATTCCTTCCCCCGTTAATATTCTTCCCCGTTATCTTCCCCGTTATCTTCCCCGTTATCCTCCCCGTTATCCTCCCCGTTAATATCCTTCTCCGTTAATATCCTCCCCCGTTTTCGTCCCCGTTGATAATAAATGGGTACGGAAAGTCCCCGTTTTCGTCCCCGTTTATAAAAAAAACGGGAGATTGCTTTGATATTTGGAAAAAAATCCTTATCTTTGCCCCGCGAATCTTTATAAATATGTTTTCGCTCCCGTTAATAATAACTAAAAAACAGTATCATAATGAAACAACTGAAGCCCCTGATTTCGTCCCCGTTGATAATACTGAAGCCCCTGATTTCGTCCCCGTCAATAATGACAGCTTTGGCTGCCCTTACGATGGTGTCGGCAGCATGTGCCCAAGAGGCCGCTTTTGCCATCGTTCCCGCCGCTGCGGG
>CALBPV010000069.1 GCA_937899265.1 uncultured Bacteroidales bacterium | reverse complement strand
AGCTTTTGACACTTGTCAATTCGTTGTTCCAATTTGCGGCAAGCTTTTGACACTTTGGGTCGGTAAGGGGCGATTTAACCCACATTGCAACTGAGCCAACTAAGCTCACCGACAAAACCCTGTGTTCGAACACGGGGTTTTGCCGGCGAACCGATTTTCACGTAAAGTTCAGATTACTGCAAGAACGAAATCAGCACACCTGCAGCCACTGCCGAGCCGATGACGCCGGAGATGTTGGACGACATGCAGAAATTGAGGATATTGTTCTTGGGATCTCTCTGGAGGGCGAGTTCGTTGGCGACACGCGAAGCCATCGGGACGGCGGATAGACCGCAGGCACCGACGAGCGGGTTGATTTTCTTCTTGGAGAAGAGGTTGAAGAGCTTCACCAAAAGGATACCGCCGGCGATGGAGATGGCGAAAGCGAGGAAGCCGCCCACAACGATGCCGATGGTCTGCCAGTTGAGGAACGACTCGACGGTCATCGTAGCGCCCACGCAGAGGCCCAGGAAGATGGTTGCCGTGTTCATGATGGCGTTTGAAGCAGCATCGGCGATACGTCCTGTGTCGGAACCGATTTCCTTGATGAGGTTACCGAACATGAGCATACCGATAAGCGAAACGGCCGAGGGCACGATGATGGCAACAAGCACGGTGACGAAGATGGGGAAGATAATCTTGGCAGCTCGGAGGTTTTTGATTTCCTGCTTGTTGGGATAGAGCTTCTCCTGCTGTTTCATGTTGATGAGGAATTCATCCTTGGTGATGAGCAGGCGGGCCACCAGGGGAATAATCACGGGCACGAGAGCCATGTAGCTGTAGGCCGCAATGGCGATGGGGCCCAGAAGATGGGGAGCCAGATGGATGGTGGTGTAGATGGCCGTAGGACCGTCGGCACCGCCGATGATACCGAGAGAAGCCGCTTCCTGGGGAGTGAAAGCGCCCGAACCGATGGCGACCAGAATCACGGTGAAGATACCGAGCTGGGCAGCAGCGCCGAAGATGGCGAGCTTGAGGTTGCGGAGCATGGGTCCGAAGTCGGTCAGTGCACCCACACCCATGAAGATGATGGGAGGCAGGAGGCCGGACTTGATGAGACCATAGTAGAGCATGTTCATGAGACCCATGTCGTGGGCTATCTCAGGCAGGCCCATGTGATAGACATCGAATTCCTTGCCGTCCATGTGGACAATGCCCATGCCGTCGGCCGCATTCACACCCATGCCGCCGCCGGGGAAGTTGGCGAGCAGGATGCCGAAAGCGATGGGAATGAGCAGCAAGGGCTCATAGTGCTTCACAATGCCCAAATAGAGCAACACGAAGCCCAAGGCGTACATCACGAGAAAGAGAGGGTCGGCAGCAATGTTGCTGATTGCCGTCATCTCGTAGAGTTTTTCCAATATATACTGAAAATCCATGCGTTATCCTATTTTAAAGATGGGATCGTCCTCAAACACTTTGTCGCCGGCATTGGCCAGAATGGCGGTAATGGTACCGTCCTGATCGGCCGTGACGGCATTGTAGGTCTTCATGGCCTCAATATAGCCGATGGTCTGACCCTTGGTGACCTTGTCGCCGACTTTGACAGCCGTCTCGGAGCTGTTCTTGACGAGGAAGAACTTGCCTTCGAGGGGAGCGAGCACATCGATGCCGGCTCCGGCAGGAGCGGCGGCAGCGGCAGGAGCAGCGGCGGGTGCAGAGCCGTCGTTGGGCGCAATTGAGACGATGTATTGCTGTCCGTTGACAGTCACCGTCACATCTTGAGCCTTGATTTCGCCGGAACCCTTCGAGTTGGCGGCAGCCTTGCGCTTGGCGAGGTCGGCCTCGAAGTCGGCCTTGGCCTTACCGCTCTTGTAGGCTTCGTACTGAGAGGGATGCATCGAGTACTCGAAGAGTTCCTCGTCGTCCTGTCCGAGTTCCCAGCCGTTGGCCTTCATCTTCTCACGATAGACATCGAGATCGTCGGGATAGTTGTCCTGCGGGTCGTTGTCGAGGAACTTGAGCCCCTTGTCCTCGGCCATCTTTTTGAGTTCGGGATCGACGGGACCGGGCAGCCGGCCTGCCTTGCCGAGAATCATGTCCCAGATGGTGTCGGCAATCATGGACCAGCGTTCCTTGCCCTTCTCCATCTGCATGACATTCATGAGGGCGAGGTTCTTGACGTACTGGGAGAAAGGAGTCACGAGGCAGGGATAACCGACCTTGGGCCACACGTAAGCCACCTCGTTGAAGAGTTTGATGAGGAGTTCGTCGGTGGTGAGTTCCGGCTGGTTGTTTTTCTTCTTCCAGCGATTGAGGCTCTCGAGGTTCTCCTCGAGGTCGGTCATCAGCGAACCCATCATGCCGCCGGGGAGACCGGGCTTGATGAGGAGGGAGTTGTTGACACGGTTGAGCTCGGGGCAATAGTAGCCGAGGAAATCGTCCATCATCTGCTGAATCTGGGTGCGCACCTCCATGTAGGCGGCCATATTGATGTCCTTCACCTTGAAGCCGGCATCCTTCAACATCTCAATGACAGCGATGATGTCGGCATGACCCGTACCCCAAGAGAGAGGCGAGATGGCTGTATCGACGTAGTCACAGCCGTTCTTGCAGACCTCGAGGATGGAAGCCATGCAGAAACCGGGACCTGCGTGGGTGTGATACTGGATGACGATATTCTTCTTGTAGGCTTTGATGCCGGCCACAATTTTGCCGAGGCTCTCGGGACGGCCGATACCGGCCATGTCCTTGAGGCAGATTTCGTCGGCGCCTTCGTCGATGAGTTCCTTGGCCAAATCGACGTAGTACTTCACCGTATGGATGGGAGAGAAGGTGATGCAGAGGGCAGCCTGGGCAATCATTCCGGCCTCTTTGGCATAATGGATGGAGGGGATGATGTTGCGGCTGTCGTTCAGACCGCAGAAAATACGGGTGATATCAGTGCCTTGGGCTTTCTTCACCTTGTAGAAAAGCTTGCGGAGGTCTTTGGGACAGGGGCTCATACGCAGACCGTTGAGGGCGCGGTCGAGCATGTGGGTCTGGATACCGGCCTCATGGAAAGGCTTGGTCCACTGACGGACGGAAACATTGGGATTCTCGCCGTAGAGCAGGTTCACCTGCTCGAAACCGCCGCCGTTGGTTTCTACACGGTCGAAGCAACCGCATCGGATGATGGCGGGTGCCACTTTCACGAGTTGGTCAACGCGAGGCTGATATTTGCCGGCACTCTGCCACATGTCGCGGAAGGCCAAACTGAACTTTACTTCTTTTGCCATAATGTTTGTTTGTATTTTTTATTTTTTCACTATCTTGGTTACGGTTGCTCCGGGAGCCACTTGGGAGATGGCCTGACGGATGGCAGCTTCTACGCCGGGCTCAACGGCAGCAGCGACCGGAGAAGCCAGCTTGGCGGGCTTGGCCTCTTCCTCGGGCGCCACCTTGTTGACGATGGCTATCATCCCCTGACTGAGGTAGATGACGAGAATCAGGACGATAAAGACTGTGCCCATGCCTACGAGCATGAGGGTGAGCGCCTGCGACATCGGACTGAGTTGTGCAAATTCGTTCATAGCTTGTTATATTCTGAGTTTATAAATAATTCCAAACCGGAATCCGGCTGCAAAGTTAGTGTTTTTTTTCCATTTATCCAAAGAACAGCCCCGAAAATTTAAATAGATTATATATTTTCTGTGTAAAAGTGTCGATTTTTGCAAAAATATGCACTTTATTTTGGGCTTCATTTCACGTATCTCTCATAGAGAGCCTGCATCACACGTGTCCTCACGTTTTCGCGGAGCAAGGCACGGTTCTTTCGGGTGGGATAGACGCGATTGGAGAGGAAGATGTAAATCGTTCCGGCCTCGGGATCGACCCAAAAGCAAGTGCCCGTGAAACCGGTGTGTCCCCATGTTCGGTTCGAAGCGTCTTTGGCCACATTGCTGCTCTCGGTGTGTTCTCCATCGGAAACGCTGAATCCGAGAGCTCTCTTGCGTTTGATGCCCTTGGAGCGTGCCATTACGAACATCTTCACGGTCTCGGCCTTGACGAGCTGTTCGCCGCTCTCGGTCACACCGTTGTCGGCCAACATACGAATCACCTTGTAGATATCGGTCACACAGCCGAAAAGGCCTGCGTTGCCCTCCACTCCACCGGCCACAGCGGCCGTCTCGTCGTGGACCCATCCGTGGCAGAGCCGCTTGCGGAAATAGTCGTCATTCTCGGTCGGTGCTATGTTGGCAAGGTCGTAGCCGTGTTCCACGGGAAGATAACCCAAGCGGCTGCAACCCAAAGGGCGGTAGATATTTGCCTCCACGAACTCGTCGATTCTCTGGCCGGTCACTTTCTCGATGACGGCACGGAGCAGCACGAAGTTAAGGTCAGAATAGAGCGGTTCGCGCGTCACACGGGTCTGAAGACTGGAAATCGTAGTGAGCATCGTGGAACGAAAAGACGGCGACACCCACAGAGACCCGTCGATGCGCATCGTGTGGTTGGCATCCTTCTCCAGGCTCAACACACCTTGGGTCTGTTTGTAAAACGGGTAAAAAGCCGGCAGACCCGTCTCGTGGAAGAGGAGCTGTCGGAGGGTGAGATTCTTGAGGTGTGTTCCTCTCAAAGCGGGAACGTATTTGGCGACTTTGTCCTCCAGCTTCACACCGTAACGATCGACCAGCAGCATCATGGCAGGCGTGGTGGCCAATGCTTTGGTCATCGAAGCCAGGTCATAGAGCGTCTCATCGTTCACATTGGGCTGGTTGTTGCCGTAGGCCAGCCGTCCGTAGTTCTGCTGAAAGAGAATCTTCCCGTCTTTGGCAAAAAGAATCTCACAACCCGGTGTTCCGTGGTCGGCGATGACTTTCCCCACAATACTGTCCACGGCCGGTACATCCGAGGCGACAGGCTGGTCGGTGGGGTCGTATTCTTCCAGGACGGGCACTTTCCCGTTGCTCAAGTCGGTGAGTGTGCGGACGAGGTCTTTGGCTCCGTCGCTGTTGACACGCCCGACGAGGCCGGGAATCTCAATCTCGTGGGGCGGATTGAACTGCATGAGCATGTATTTGTAGCGGAGCACCCTCCGGCACTTCTCGTCGATGAGTTTTTGGGACAGGCATCCGCTCTTTCTGGCGGCAAGGAGCGACTTCCACTGGGCATCGAGAGGCACAGGGTCGAGCAGGATGTCATTGCCGGCCAAGAGCGCCTTGACGGCCACATCCTTCACTGCAGCTCCGGCCATGGCCAGACCGTCGGTGAAGACGATGCCCTCGAAGCCGAGACTGTCTCTCAGCACACCTTTGACTATGGCTTGCGACACCGACGAAGGTTCGCCCTTTTCACTTCCGAGCGCCGGCACTTCCAAGTGGGCTGTCATCATGCCGCCGAACCCGGCGCGCACAAAGTCGCGAAACGGACGCAATTCGAGGGTATCCAACCGGGTGCGGTCGTGGGAGACCACCGGCAGCGTCTTGTGGGAATCCAAGTCGGTATCTCCGTGTCCCGGAAAATGTTTGGCCACAGCCATCACTCCGCCGTCTTCAAGTCCGGCAGCATAACTCAGTCCGCAGGAGACCACATCGACCACATTGTCGCCCCAGGACCGATTGCCTATGACGGGATTCTTGGGATTGGAGTTGACATCCATCACGGGGGCGAAGTTGATGTCGATACTCATCTCGCGGCACTCTCGTGCCACTTCCAGTCCATAGGCATACATCAGCGAGTCGCGAAGGGGTTCGCCGGAGGGAGTCAGGTAGCTGCGCGGTATTTTGCCCAGCACGCCGTTTCTGGGGAACTTGGGAGCATCCTTGAGACGCATGGCCAGTCCCCATTCTCCGTCGAGGGCTATCCAGAAGGGACGGCCAGCGATACGGCGAGCGTAGTTGGTCATCACGGCCTGGTCGGCCAGCGTTCCTTTCTGCCAAAGGATACCGCCCAGATGGTATTTGTCCAGTTTGTTTTTCAGAGCCTGTCGTGCCGCCGGCGTATTGACGGGTTCCACGATGCTGATGATGAGCTGTCCGAGCCGTTCGTCGGGGGACAACGTCTGCATCACACTGTCCACCCACTGCTCCATCGCTACCCTGTCGGTTCGACGGGTCAGGTTGGTGGGGGTCCCGGCACTCAGTGTCGCAACAGCCGACAAGGCCGTCACGACACACATCATCAAGTAACAGAAACAGTTGTTTGTTTTCATTCCTTCAGTTGTCCATTACGGCGCGTCTGTCCAATCGGGCATTGATATGTTTTCCGGCGGCTGTCTGAGACTTCACATAATCTATCATCACATCGCGAATCAAGACACCCGTATGGGTAACAGTCTTCGAGTCAAGGAATGCCGTCATACCGTCGTTGCCTTCAGCCACATAGTCTATGGTGGTCACCCAATAAATGGCCTTGGGGTCGATGGGCTTGCCGTGACACAATATCTTGGTTGCCTCGGTTTTGTCGTTATGGGTTTCGAGGTGTATCTCGATGGGGCCGCCAAAGCACTCCAGTTTCTTGCCGGCGGTCTGTCGGATGAGGCGCTCCATCGTTTCACCTGTCATCGAGCAGAGTGTGATGGTATTCTCAAAAGGATGCACCCTGAAGATGTCGCCCAACGTGATGGGTCCTTTGGACAAAGGGGCGCGAATGCCGCCGTAGTTCATCACGCTCAAATCCATCTGCCCTGGATGTAGTTGCAAGCCGTATTGGTAGAGAACGTCGGTGATGAAATTGCCTTGGGTGCTCTGCGGATGGGCGCGCTTCAGCGTTTCGTCGGCATAGCCTATCTCGATGTTCATCTGTTCTTCCATTGCTTCGCGGTAAGGGGCAATGAAATTTTCCACCTCCCGACCGTAAGGCGAGAGGTCGTAAAACTCGGGATGCAGTTTCGAGCACCGTATTTCTTTCACCATCCATTTGTTGGGGGTTTTGCGGGTGTTCTTCTGCATCTCGATTTCAATCTTGCCTATCGGCTCGGCCTTTGCGCCCGTTTGGGTAATCATCACGGGACGTCCCTCTTTGTTGAGCACTGTCTCGCCGTTCTCGATGTTGGTGTGGCTGTGTCCACCGATGATGAGATCTATCTCGGAGCTGTTGGCCGCAATCCACTGGTCCTTGTGTGTTTCGTTGGGACGGGCGAAGCCCACATGAGAAATGAGGATTACGAGGTCGCATCCTTCAGCCCTCAATTGGGCAGCCACACGGTTGGCACACTCCGACGGGTCGTAATAGGTGATACCCTTCCAATTCTTCTTGAAAATGAGGTTCTCGGGATCTGTGCTCACGCCGGTCACACCGATTTTGACACCCTTGCGTTCGATAATCAACGACTCTTCCACATCGCGTTCCAGAGGGGTTCCCTTGCAGTCGTAGTTGCAGCAGAGCACCTTGAACTTACGGGCCTGTAATATCGAGTCGAGAGATTCCAAACCGTTGTCGAACTCGTGGTTGCCCAACGTCATGGCAATCAGTCCCTGCAGATTCATCAATTCAACCTCAATGCCTCCCTTATATATATTATAATAAGGAGTACCCTGCACCATGTCGCCGGCATCGAAATACATCGTCTCGGAATCTTCCTGACGGGCCATTTCAATGAATGCGGCACGTTCGCGCACACCGCCCGAAGAACGCATGTCCTGCGCCAAAGGGTCTATTTGAGAGTGAGTATCGTTGGTGTGGATGATATGAAGCACCGGAGCTTCCTCTTTCGTGCAACTGAACAACAGCATCGCGGGTATCAGCATTGCTGCTGCCGTGCATTGCCATTTCCGAATCATTTTACGCATCATAACAAGTTTTCTAATATTCTGTATTTTAACCTTAACATCTCTATGTTTTTTCAGGAGTGTCCGGCGGGTGCAAAGATAATAATTATTTCTCAAATTCTGCTTCTTTTTCCGAAAATTCTATTATTATTTAACATTTCCGCACACCCTGCATGACCCCGTTCCGTTAAAAAAGGGAGCGACGGGAACAGTTCATGCGAAAATTTCTTTCAGCACATCCACGCTCTTCATTTCACCCATCTCGGGCATGTGAATCCGCAGGTAAGCAAGCATCATGTCGAGCAGGATGTTGCGCTGTTCACGGCTGAGGCGCAGGCTGTCCAATTCGGAGAAATCGGTACGGAGCAGACGCCATAGCCACGCGGCACTCTCGGGAGCCAGATAGTAGGCATGGGAGACCGGCGAGGGGGAGAACACGCCCTCTTTCACATCGAACCAACTGCCTTCCTGCCAACTCTCGAGGTTGACCCGAAAGCCCAGAAGATAGGAGAGCCGGGCGGTGAAGACCAAATGAAAATTGGCCTGTCCCTCCTGAGCCATCGCCAGCAATTGTAGGCCCCTGACGAGAAATTCCCACAGACGGGGATTGCTTTCCTCCTCGCGCACAGTACGGTCCACCAGTTCCGCGAGATAGAAGCACTGGGCAGCTTTGGCCACATCGGTCAGCGTGATGTCATAGGTCGAGAGAACCGTCTCTGCCTCGGAGAAGCGGTGAATATCGGCCTTCTCGTTGTAGTCGGCCACCAGGTCCAGCAGAGAAAGCGGAGCCAGCATGGAACGCGTCACGGAACTGCGCCGCCCTTTGGCAAGCGAAACCTTGAAGGTCTGTTTGCCCCACTGTTCGGTGTAGATATGGACGAACGTCGTCCGGTCGTTGTAAGGGAAAGCCGTCAGTACAATTCCTTTTGTTTTTTCTGTCATTTTTGTTCTTTAAACGCTGCAAAATTAGGGATTTTTTCTTTAAAACAGAAATTTTTTCAAAAAAAACTTCATTTTTTCTTTGTCATTTAAACAAAAAACGCTATCTTTGCACCCGCGTTTACCCCAAAACGAAGGTTCGGTCCATAAGAAGGCGGTCAGAGAGATCGGCGAGTATCGTGACGGGAAATGCCTCGAAATCCAATAAGAAAATAATAAAAACAATTCATAAAAATGGCAAATCACAAAAGCTCCAAAAAGAGAATCCGTCAGACGTTGACCCACAATGCGGCCAATCGTTATTATGGCAAAACCATGCGTAACGCAGTACGTCGTCTGCGCGCTACAACCGACCAGGCCGAGGCTGCAGAGCAGCTTCCCAAAGTTTCATCCATGCTCGACCGTTTGGCCAAAAAGCATGTCATTCATGCCAACAAGGCTGCCAATCTCAAGTCGAAACTCCAGAAAAAGGTCAACAAACTCGCTTGATTTTCTGCCGATTAACGCAAAAGAAATGTCCCGTTTCGTTCCAAAAATTGGAGAAACGGGACTTTTTCTTTTAATTTATTTAAAATTTTGGAGCAAAATCTTTGCCATGTCAAAAAAAATCATTATCTTTGCACGATTTTAGAAGAGATTCAGATAATTATATTTATATAAACAACATATAAATGTCAGAACAGAAAAGCAATTATTCAGCCAATAGCATCCAAGTGCTCGAAGGCTTGGAGGCGGTGCGTAAGCGTCCGGCGATGTACATTGGCGACATCAGTGTCAAAGGTCTCCATCATCTCGTCTCGGAGGTTGTCGATAACTGTATCGACGAATGCATGGCCGGCTATGCCACTCATATCGAAGTGACCATCACGGAGGACAACTGCGTCAAGGTGGTTGATAACGGACGAGGCATCCCGGTCGATATGCACGAGAAGGAGCATCGCTCGGCCCTTGAGGTCGTGATGACAGTGCTCCACGCCGGCGGCAAGTTCGACAAGAACTCCTACAAAGTCTCGGGCGGTCTTCACGGTGTGGGTGTGAGCTGCGTCAATGCTCTCTCCGATCACTTTGTGGCCGAGGTTCGTCGTCAGGGTCACGTCTGGCGTCAGGAATACGCCTTCGGCAAACCCACCACCGAGGTTCAGATTGTGGGCGACACGGAGCAAACCGGCACAACCATCCTCTTCCACCCCGACGGCTCCATCATGACGGAGACCGTTTTCCAGTGGGATTTGATTTCCTCGCGTCTGCGCGACTTGGCCTACCTCAATGCAGGCATCCACATCACCCTCACCGACTTGCGCGACCGCAACGAGAAAGGCGAACCCCGCCAGCAAACCTACTATTCGAAGAACGGCCTCAACGAATTCGTGCAGTGGCTCGACGAAAGCCGGGAACACCTGATTCCGGACATCATCCATCTGAACACCGAATCGGACGGTGTGCCGGTAGAGGTGGCCATGACCTACAATACGAGTTATTCGGAGACGATTTACACCTTCGTCAACAATATCAATACCCACGAAGGCGGCACCCATCTCGACGGATTCCGCATTGCCCTCACCAACACGCTCAAGGACTATGCGACCAAAGAAAAGATGCTCGAGAAGGCCAAAGTGGAAGTCAAAGCCGATGACTTCCGCGAGGGTCTGACTGCTGTCATCTCCGTCAAGGTGGCCGAACCTCAGTTCGAGGGTCAGACCAAAACCCGTCTCGGCAACGTGGAAGTGCGTCCCGCCGTCAACAAAGCTGTGCGTGTTGCCCTCGAGAACTATCTGGAAGAACATCCCGCAGAGGCACACCTCATCGTGGACAAAGTCATCTTGGCCGCTCAGGCGCGTATTGCAGCCCGCAAGGCGCGCGAATCGGTTCAGAAGGGCTCGAAACTTATCGGCGGAGGTCTGCCCGGCAAGTTGGCCGACTGTTCGTCGAAGGATCCTGCCGAATGCGAGATTTTCCTCGTCGAGGGCGATTCGGCCGGCGGAACGGCCAAGCAGGGACGCGACCGCAACTACCAGGCCATTCTCCCCTTGCGCGGCAAGATTCTCAACGTCGAGAAAGTGCTCATCCACAAGATGCTCGACTCGGCCGAGATTCAGAACATGTTCCGCGCCTTCCGCGTGAACTTGCGTGAGGACAAGACGCTTGACATCTCGAACCTTCGCTATCACAAGGTTATCATCATGACCGATGCCGATGTCGATGGTGCGCATATTGCCACCCTCCTCATGACGCTCTTCTTCCGCTACATGCGCCCCCTCATCGAGGACGGCTACATCTATATCGCAATGGCTCCCCTCTACCGATGCACGATAGGCAAAAACGACGAGTACTGCTGGACAGATGCCGACCGCGACCGTTTCCTGATGAACTACGGTCAGGGCAAGGAAGACAAAGTCAAGATACAGCGCTACAAAGGTCTGGGCGAGATGAATGCCGAGCAGCTTTGGGACACCACCATGGATCCCGAACGCCGTCACCTCAAGCGGGTGACCATCGAGGATGCCATTTCGGCCGACCAGACCTTCTCGATGCTGATGGGCGAAGATGTGGCTCCGCGTCGCGATTTCATCGAAAGCAACGCCACATACGCCAACATCGACGCATAACAGACGCCCAACAGGCAGTAGGACGGTCTGTCGCTCGCGCCTCAAGGCGCGGGAGGAAAGTCCGGGCAACACAGGGCACCATGCTTCCTAACGGAAAGTGGCTCGCGAGGGTCAGGTTAAGGTAACAGAAAATAACCGCCGAAAGGTAAGGGTGAAAAGGCGGGGTAAGAGCCCACCGCAGCGATGGCAACATCGTCTGGCTGTACCACTCATGGGTTGTAAGATCATGTACACTGGCGCTATGTTAGGGCGGCCCGCCCGATGTCAGGGGGTAGATTGCTGGAGGCGGATGGTGACATCCGTTCGAGATTAATGACAGACACCTTATTGCGATAAGGCACAGAACCCGGCTCACAGGCCTACTGCTTTTTACACTGTGCATCTCCGTCCCCATCGGAGATGCATTTTTTCGGTCCTTTTGCGCACAAAAACAGGCTGTAAAATTGTAAAAAAGTGCCGATTTGTTAAAAAAAAGAATAATAAATACATTTTTTTTACTTCAGAGAGCCGAAATGTCAAATAAAATCCCTATCTTCGCAACACGATTATTTCACTCCATTATTAAATATTTAAAACTCATAGACTATGGCTTTAGTAGAAACAAAAGCAAGAGTAGGTGTGTTCTCCATCGCATTGCAGGCATACCTTCCTCAGTTCCCCAGCTTGGTGCCTGAATTCCAGAAACAGTATGCCGATTTCAAGGACAGCCTTCCCAAGACGGTTGACCTCATCGACGGCGGCATCGTTACCACCAAGGAAGAAAGTCAGGCTGCAGGCGACAAGTTCCGCGCTGCCGACGTTGACCTCGTGATTCTCCAATTGCTGACCTACTGCACGTCCTACAACATGCTTCCCGCCGTGAAGGATTTGGACGTACCTGTAGTACTCGTCAACGTTCAGAAACTCAAATGTCTCGACTTCGAGCATGCCGACATCGCATCGTGGCTCGGCGAAGGCTATGCAGCCGGTGCCGTGGGAGAAATGGTAGCCGACCTCAACCGCTACGGCAAGCGTCACGCTGTCGTAACCGGTGTGGTAGAAGGCGGTGATCCCGGTGTGGCCAAAGAGCTCGAAGAGTGGTGCCGCGCTGCCCAAATCCGTCGTCGTTTCCGCGACACGAACCTCGCTCAAATCGGCCGTCCCTATCCCGGCATGATGGACCTCTATATCGACGAGTCCAACCTCTATCACCGCATGGATGTTTACACGAAGCAGTTCGACTGGGAGAAGATGTGGGCCATTGCCGACAACATCACCGACGAGGCTGCCATCCGTGCCAAAGCCGAGGATATCATCAACACCTTCGATATCGAAGGCGGCGGAACCGTTGAGAAAGTATGGGATATGGCCAAGTATGTCGTTGCCTTCGAACAGTGGGTCAAGGACGAGAAAATCGGCCTCATCGCTTCCCACTACGACGGCTTTGCCAAAGGTCAGGCCGGCGTGCTCGACTCCATGCTGATTCCTGCCTTCTCGATGCTCATCAAGCAGGGCATCGCCTGCGCTGTGGAAGGCGACATCAAGGTCGCTATGGCTATGTCCATCATGAAGACCCTCACCGGCGCAACGCAGCTCTCCGAGTTCTACACCTTCGACTTCAACAACGACATCGTGGTAATCGGACACTCCGGCTCCGGCGATGCCTGCATCTCCACCGAGCGCAAGCCCACGATGAAGATTGTGCCCGTCTTCCACGGAAAGACCGGCGGCGGCTACCTCACGCAGTTCTATCCCCCGCTCGGCCCCATCACTTATCTTGCCATCACACAGGATATGGACGGCCATTTCAAGTTCATCGTTTCCGAAGGCATCAACGAGCCCGGCGAAATCCTCCACACAGGCGACACCAACATGCGTACCCGCTTCAACATCGGCGCACGCGAATGGAACAACCGTTGGTGTGAGTGTGGTCCTACCCACCACTTCGCTGCAGGTCCCGGCAACCAGACCGATGTCATCCTCAAGGTGGCCAAAATTCTCAATGTGCCCTGCGAGGTTGTTTGCCGCAACTGATTACCTCCAGTCTCAAATCAGCCCCGGACTTCCTGACGGATGTCCGGGGCCTCTTTTTGGTCGTCTTTCTGACGAAGGGCTTGGAGGAATGGGTTTCAGAGGAAATGCTTGGTTTCCTTGCCCGCGATGGCGGAAAGCAGGTTGTTGGCAGCAGAGGAGGCGCCGATGCGATAGAGTTCCTTGGTGAGCCACTCGTCGCCGAGCACAGCCTTCACGATGGAATAGTAGATGACGGCATCTTGAGGCGTACGCACACCGCCGGCTACCTTGAAGCCGACTTTGCGTCCGGTCTCTTCATAATAAGCCTTGATGGCCTTGCACATCACAAGGGCTGCTTCGGGGGTGGCTGCTACCGAAATCTTGCCGGTAGAAGTCTTGATGAAATCGGCTCCTGAGTACATTGCGAGAACGGAGGCCTTCATGATGAGCGATGCGGATTTGAGAGCACCGGTTTCGAGAATGACCTTGAAGATTTTGTCACGGGCAGCAGCTTTACATTCCTCGATGACATCGCACATCCCTTCATAGTCGCCTTCGAGCAACTGTCCGCAGTTGATGACGATGTCCACCTCATCGGCACCGGAAGAAACGGCCAGTCCGATTTCGGCCACCTTGATTTCGGGGAAAGTTTGTGACGAGGGGAAACCTCCGGCCACAACCGTAACATCCACTTCCGAAACGTCGAGATTCATCTTGACCACCTCGGCAAAGTTAGGATAGACGCAAATGGAGGCCACGTTGGGGAGCGAGGGATATTTCTCCTCGAAACTGTTGACCCTGCGCGTGAACTCAGCGATGCGCTGTTCGCCGTCAGTAGGATTCAGCGACGTGAGGTCGATGCATCCGAGGCTGAACTTCAGCACATCGGGGGTGTTGTTTTCGTCAAAATGGGCTGCGACAATCTCTTTCACCTCTTCGGCTATCTGCTGATCGTCGAGTGCGATGTCGTATTTCGACAACGCCTGCAGATATTTGTTCTGTTCCATTATTCCTTGTTTTTAGAATCCATACATATCGTTACCGGACCGTCGTTGAGGAGTTCCACCTTCATGTCGGCACCGAACTCACCGCAGCCCACAGGACGACCCAAACCTTCGGACACCGTCCGTTTGAAACGTTCGTAGAGGGGAACGGCGATATCGTGACCGGCGGCGCGTATATACGACGGACGGTTGCCTTTGGCTGTCAGCGCGTGGAGCGTAAACTGCGACACAATCAGTATCTCTCCGTTCACATCCAGCACCGAGCGGTTCATGACCCCTTTCTCGTCATCGAAGATGCGCAGATTGAGCACCTTGCGTGTCATCCACAGGACATCTTCTTCGGAGTCGGCAGCCTCAAACCCCACAAGAATCAGGAGGCCGCGTCCGATTTCCGACTTTAATACCTTATTTATTATTACGCGCGCATAGGCCGCACGCTGAATCACAACTCTCATCGCGGGGGCGGCTCACGCCATTGCGGCGAGAATTTCCTTCACGACGGTAGAGATGGTACGTCCGTCGCTCTGTCCTGCCAATGCTTTGGAAGCCACGCCCATCACCTTGCCCATATCCTTGGGGCCGGTAGCTCCCACTTGGGCAATGATTTCCTGCACTTTGGCTTTGACCTCCTCAACAGAGAGAGCCTTGGGAAGATATTCCTTGAGCACACGAACCTGGGCCAGTTCTTCGTCGGCCAAATCCTGACGGTTCTGCTGACGGAAGATTTCGGCAGCATCCTCGCCCTTCTTCACCATCTTGGCTATAATCTTGAGCGCAGCGTCGTCGGTAAGTTCGCCGTTGCTGCCTTCGGCCGTTTTAGCCTCGATGAATTCCTTTTTCACATTGCGAAGCGTATCACGCTTGACGGCATCTTTGGCCTTCATGGCCTCCATGATGTCCTTGCTGATTTGTTCAAATAACATAATCTGAAGTTTTGGTTGGTTATTTCGTGCTGCAAAGATACACAAAATAATCGACATTTACAAGCCCCGAAAGTCAAAATTTGCATTTCGAGGTAGCAAAAATGCGAGTTTTGACAAAAAAATAAGGATTCGCAATCATTTTTCGGCAGATTTATTTGGAGGTTTCAAACTTTTGGCCTATCTTTGCACCCGCAATCCGAAAGATCGCTCCAATATACGGTGGGTGTAGTTCAGTTGGTTAGAGCGTCAGATTGTGGTTCTGAATGTCGTGGGTTCGAGCCCCACCTCCCACCCCTCTTTAGATGGCGCTTTCATCTAATGGTTAGGATACATGCCTCTCACGCATGGTATACGAGTTCGATTCTCGTAGGCGCTACCAAAAAGCTTCGCAGGAACCTGCGAAGTTTTTTTCATTTAATCCGCAACTACAATGAAAGTAACAGTCTATTTGGGATCACGTCCCGGCAATGACGGGAAGTACAGAGAGAATGCACGCGAGGTGGGCCGTCTGTTGGCGCGCAAAGGCATCGGAGTTATTTATGGAGGTGCCGGTGTCGGCACGATGGGCGCTTTGGCCGAGGGTGTGCGCGAAGGGGGCGGACACCTGACAGGGGTATTCCCCAGGGGATTCCTGGGACGCAAAGAAAATGCTGTGAGAGGAGTGGAGGTGCGGAATCTGTGGACTGACTATCCCAATTACGAACTGATTGAAACGGAAACGTTCGACGAACGCATACGCACGATGGAACGACTTTCGGATGCCTGTATTGTCCTGCCCGGCAGTCACGGCACCATGCATGAATTCTTCTCCTTCATTGAGGGCATCGAAGTGGGCCGTTTCGACAAACCGGTCTTCATCCTCAACACCGACGGATATTACGATTCGCTGATAGACTTTATCCGCAACATGATTGCTGCCGGCTTCACCGGCGCGGACGACTTGGACAGAATCACCGTTGTCTCCACGCCCGCCGAATTGGTGGAACGGCTGGTTTGACCTAATCTTTCGACGACCTTACATTGCGCTTCAAGCCTTTCAGTCCCGCGCGTTTCACAGCGCTGTGGCCGAAGAGCCGTTTGAAATCGCCCGACCCCATATTTTCGATTTCCTCCCTGCTCAGGGTCAGAAAATCATCCAGCGGCTTAAACTCCGGAATGGATGTCGGCCTTGCGAAACGCACATTCCACGGACACGCTTCCTGACAGGCATCGCATCCGTAAACACGTCCGCCCAGCTTTTGGGCCACTTCCGAAGGAATGCTGTCTGTACGGTTCTCGATGGTTTGGTAAGAAATACAGCGACGCGCATCGACATACCCCTCGCACAACGCCCCTGACGGGCAAGCCTCCCGGCAACGTTGGCAGGAACCGCAGGAAAGACGCATACTCTGCCGGGAAACATCGTTCCCGGCCTCCGTCAGATATTCGACAGGAAGATTGGTAATCAGTGTCCCCAACAAAACATAGCTCCCCACGCCCGGCACAATCAGCAACTGATTGCGCCCCACAAATCCGATTCCTGCCTCAACCGCCCAATAACGTTCCATGAGCGGAGCCGAATCAGTAAAAGCGCGTGCGGAATATTCAAATCCTTCGGGCACAAGCGTCTGTTCAATCCACGACGAGAGCCGTCCCAGGTATTCTTTGATGACCCAATGATAGTCGGCTCCGTAGGCATAGAAGGCAAAGCGGGCATCTCCCTGCTGCCGGCGCGCGGGATAGTAATTGACAGCCGTCACTATCATGCTCTGTGCTCCGGGGAATAGCAGCCGGGGATTCTGTCTCAGGTCTTTGTTCTGCCGCAGATAATCCATGTCCGCTGCAAAACCGCCTTCGAGCCATTCCTCATGGCGCTGCCATTCCGAAGCATCGACCTCGTGAGGCTCTGTGATTCCAACAGCGCAAAAACCGAGGCTTTGAGCCTCGGCTATAAGCGTTTGAAGCGGTAACCTTGTTCGAGCAGCCATTCGATGGAGCGAGGCAGAGCCTCCTGAAGATTGTGCCATGACTTGGTGGTGTCATGGAAGGTGATAATAGAACCGTTGCGGGTCTTGCGAACCACATTCCGATAGACCTCTTCGGCATTGAGACGCGAGGAGTAATCGCGGGTGACAATGTCCCACATGATAATGCGATACTTCTTCTGCAGCTGACGAGCCTGTCCCCAGCGAAGCCATCCGTGTGGCGGGCGAAAGAGTTGGCTTTGAATCAGCATGTTGGCCTTCTCGACATTGGCGAGATAGGCGCGGCTGCCGTACTTGAGAGCCACGATGTGGTTCATCGTGTGATTCCCCACATGATGTCCCTCCGCCTTGACCTGTTCGAAGAGGGAACGGTAGCGGGCCACATTGTCGCCTACGCAGAAAAACGTAGCCCGGACATCGTATTTGCGTAATACATCGAGCACCCACGGCGTGACTTCAGGCGTGGGTCCGTCATCGAAGGTGAGATAGACACACTTGGGCTGAGAGGGGATTCGCCAAAAAGAATCCGTGTACATCAGCCTCCTGAACCATGACGGAGGTTGCTCGATGAACATTATTTCAGAGCTCCGCTTTTGACGGCAAAGTCGCCGTATTTGTTGAAGTCGGAATCATACTCCTCGAGAATGTCTCTCTGCTGATAGCGCTGGGCCATGCCGAGGGCGTCGCGCATTGTGAGCACTTGCTCGCGGATATTGCGATTGACGGTCGAAACCTGTGCCTTGTTGAGGCGCACGGCCCACTGCATGTAGTCGGTAGCATAGTCGAGCACCCGGCGTACAATGTCGTTGCCCTTCTCGGTGTATCCGGCCAAATAGTATGCCTGCGCGAAGGTCAGCGAAGAGTAGTCGTAGGGGATGTTGTAGTCCGGAATCACCTCGCCGCAGTAGTCAGATGCCTTGACGGCACGGTCGTAATCGCCGCGACGCACAAGCTGATCGACCAGTGTGGCAAACATCATGCGCTGAGTGCGGCACATACGCTGGTTGTTCTCATCGAGATAGACCGTGGAATCCTGAATATTGCCCCACACGAACTTGTTCATCATGCAATTATAGGTCGAGTCGATGTCGCATGTCTGCGTTCCGCCACCTTCAAGAGGTACAATCTGATAAGCCAAACCTGAGAGACGGAAGTAGCGATTCAGGCTCATGTACATTTCGGAGCCTACCGTTGTAGCAAAATAGATGGGACGTTTCCACCCGTCGCGGCTGATGCCGTCGAGCATGGCCAGAACGGCAATCTCGTTCTTGGTGACATAATTCTTGCCCGAGAGGTCGATGTGCATACGCGAAGCCACGCGGTCGGTGCTGTCGATGTCCACGACGGGCGAGGCAGCCACAGCGGCCGAATCGATGTCGATATAGAATTTCTTGGCCGGCAGATGGTCGATGGTACCGCTATACCCGCCTACGGTCTTGTAGCGCACATCGTCGGAATACAAGAACTGCATCGCCGACGAGAGAGGTTGCTCTCCCTGCACCCGTTCGATGAGGTGAGCATAGTCAAGTTTGCCGTTGGAATACTGATAGGGCTTGAGCGCTATGGGGAGCGGGTCCGACTCGTATGCCTGCGCTTTCATTTGCGAAATGTACCAGTCGGTCTGCAGATAACTGAGGTTGCAGACACGCACGTCGCGACGATAGCCCTCCACATCCTGATTGTACCACAGCGGGAAGGTGTCGTTGTCGCCATTGGTGAAGATGATGGCATCTTTTTCGAGCGAAGAGAGGTAGTTCTTGCCGAAATCACGAGCCGTGTAGCGACCCGAACGGTCGTGGTCATCCCATGTCTGTCCTACCATTTGGAAAGGAATCATGAGGCAGAGCAGCGACAGCACGGCAGCCACTACAGGCGACTCCTTCTTCATGACGGAGGAAATACCGTCGATGAGCGCAGCCACACCCATGCCTACCCATATCGAGAAGGCATAGAACGAACCCGCATACGCGTAGTCACGTTCGCGCGGTTGATAAGGTGTCTGGTTGAGATAAATCACAATGGCAATACCTGTCATAAAGAACAGGAAGAAGACAACCCAGAATCCCTGGATTCCCTTTTCTCCCTTGAAGGCCTGCCAGAGGAGACCGATGAGACCCAAAAGGAGCGGCAACATATAATAAACATTACGTCCCTTGTTGTTGGCCATCTGGGCGGGAAGATTGTCCTGCGGACCCACAAGGGCTTCGTCGATGAACTTGATACCCGTAATCCAGTTGCCCTGATCTATGGCTCCGTGGGTTTGGATATCGCTCTGACGACCTGCGAAATTCCACATGAAATAGCGCCAGTACATGAAGTTGAGCTGGTAGCTGAAGAAATAACGGAGATTCTCGCCGAAGGTGGGCACCGTGATGATTTTGCCGTCTTTGGCCTTGACTTTCTGTCCCTTGAAGTTGCTCCAGGCTTTATAACCCTCGACGTGATTGCCCTGCTGGGAGTACATGCGGGGGAAGAAAACGGTATAGTTGTACTCGTACTTGCGTTTGTGGTCGGCCACGATGTAGCGGTCGGGCTCGGCGGGGTTCTGCTTGGCCACGCGGGCATAGATGGGAGCCCCTTCTTTCGACACCACCTGACCGTTTCCGTCCCTCATCACATCGCTCGCAAAGGTCTGTCCCGAGAAAAGGGGAGACTCGCCATACTGTTCGCGGTTGAGGTACTTGATGAAAGAGAATATTTCCTCGGGGTCATTCTGGTTCATGGGCAACTGAGCCGTCGAACGGATGATAATCTGAGCGAAGGTCGAGTACCCCAACAGGATGCAGAGGAGGGAAAGCAGAACGTTGGTCGTGAGACGGGCGTTGATTCGATTGCGGGCCCAGAAGATGAGCACCACAAAAGCCAGCGATACCAGAATACCCAACATCCAACTGTCGCCCAAGAAAGGCACACCGCTCAAAATGACGCAGGCGGCAAGGGTGGTGAGGAGGGTATTGCGAGAGGCATCCTTCTTATATGCCTTCCAGATGCCGAAACTCAGAAGTGCCAGCACAAAGAAGAAATAGAAAGCCGTGCCCGTATTGTAGCTGAACCCGAGCGTATTGACCGCAAACAACTCCACCTGTCCGGCCAACTTCGAAAAGCCGGGAATCAGACCGAAGAGGATAAAGGCGATGATGAGCACCGACACGATGAGCGCGCCGATGGTTCCTTTCAGTTTGGCATGAGGCGTTTTCTTGAAGTAGCAGATGAGTACGATGGCGGGAATGGAGAGCAGGTTCAAGAGGTGCACACCTATCGAGAGGCCGATGAAATAGGCCAACAGGATAATGTAGCGGTCACCTTCCACGCCGGCACTTTTGTTTTCCCACTTGAGAATGAGCCAGAACGTGAGTGCCGTCATCATCGACGAGAAGGCATAAACCTCCGCCTCCACTGCCGAGAACCAGAACGTGTCGCTCCACGTATAGACCAACGCACCCACCAGACCGGCTCCCAAAATGGAAATCATCCGGGCGGTATTCATCTGACGGTCATCCGGGCACACCAATTTCTTGGTGAGGGCTGTGATGGTCCAAAAGAGGAACAAAATGGTGAGAGCCGAAAAAATGGCCGACATACGGTTTACCCAAATTGCGGCCTGCGACATGTCACCGCCGGCAAAGTTCACGAAGAAACGCCCCGTGAGATTGAAGAAAGTGTTTCCGGGCGGATGACCGACTTCTCCGGTCGTCGCACAAGTGATGTACTCGGGGCAATCCCAAAAGCTTGCCGTCGGCTCTACCGTCGAGAGGTAGGTGTAGGCAGCCACAAAGAATGCGACCCATCCGATAATGTTGTTCAGCAAACGATATTGCTTCATATTCCTGTATGTTGTGTATCTGAAAATCGACTGCAAAGATACGAAAAATCCCTCAAATATCGCCCCTCTGAAATGCAAAAATAACATAATCTGCCTTTTTTTTGCCTTTTTTTTCAAATTCTTGCCCCTTCTGACCCCGTATTTCGCAAAAAAGTCGTATCTTTGACCCGTTGAAATATGGATAGTTCTCATAAACAGATACTTATCGCGGGGGCTGGCGGCTTCATCGGCAGCCACCTTGTGGAATATGCCCTGGAGCACGGATGGTCCGTGTGGGCCGGGGTACGCTCCACCAGTAGCCGCGAATATCTTTCCGACCCCCGAATCCACTTTATCGAATTGCCCTACAACGACCCGCACGCCCTGCGTTCCGCCCTTCTGGAACACAAGACCGAGCGCGGTCCTTGGGATGTGGTTGTCAACAATATGGGCGTGACTCAAACTTTGGATGCCCGCGACTTTGAACGCATCAATTACGGCAACGTTCAGCGCTTGGTCGAAGCGCTCAAACTCACCGAGATGCTTCCTTCGCAGTTCGTCCTGATGAACAGTCTCTCGGCGTGGGGACCCGTCCATGAAAAGGACGGTTTGCCCATCTCTCTTGCCGACACGCCGCGCCCCGACACAGCCTACGGGCTCAGCAAACTCCATGTGGCCTCCTGGATGAAACAGCAGGAAGACGTTCCGTGGACCGTTTTCTATCCCACCGGAGTTTATGGTCCCCGTGACAAAGATTATTTTCTGGTGTGGAAGTGTGTGAAGGCGGGCTTCGATTTCGTTCCGGGCTTCACGCCCCAGCGGCTCACGTTTGTCTATGTGAAAGATCTCGTGGAGGCTGTCTTCCGCAGCATCGACCTCGGCAAGATTCACCGCCAATACATTGTAGCCGGGCCTCACACCTATACGTCGTCGGATCTGGGGCGTTGCATCCGACAGTCCTTGTCTCTGTCCCGCGTTTTTACGCTGAAGGTTCCCCTGTGGCTCTTGAAAGCGGTGAATTACAGCGCCGGATGGCTGGCTCGAAGAGCAGGACACTCTTCCACCCTCAATGCCGACAAATATCACCTTATGGCGCAACGCAACTGGCAGGCCGACATCTCGGCGATGCAGCAGGAATTGGGCTACACACCGTCCACCTCGCTCGAAGAGGGTGTAGCGCTCACGTCTCAATGGTACAAAGAAAACAATTGGATATAACAACAACCTTTGACTTTTGACCTTTGACTTTTGACCTTTGACTTTTGACCTTTGACTTTTGACTAAAATGATACTCAATCACGGCCCGATAGGGGTCTTTGACAGCGGGTTCGGCGGTCTCTCCATCTTCCGCGAGATACACAAACTGATGCCCCAATACGATTACATTTTTTTGGGCGACAACGGTCGTGCGCCCTACGGAGACCGCTCTTTCGAAGTGGTCTATCAGTTCACCTATCAGGCGGTTCGGCGTCTTTTCAGCATGGGCTGTCCCTTGATTATTCTAGCTTGCAATACGGCTTCGGCCCGCGCGCTGAGGAACATTCAGGTGAACGTCCTTCCCAAGCTGGACGATCCCACCAAGCGCGTGTTGGGCGTCATCCGGCCCACCATTGAACGTTGTGCCGACCTTTCCTATTCCAAGCACATCGGACTGCTGGCCACGCAGGCTACCGTTGCCTCCCAGTCCTACGAACTCGAGATTTCCAAAAGCCACCCCGAGGTACAGCTCACGTCGAGGGCTTGTCCCCGATGGGTCCGGCTCATCGAACAGGGTCTGCAGGACACCCCCGAGATGCACGACATCGTGAAGGAAGATGTCGAAGCCATGTATGAAGCCGACCCCGAAATCGACGCCATCATCCTGGGTTGCACCCATTATCCCCTCATCACGTCGCTCATCCAGCGTATTCTCCAGGAAATGGAGCATCCCGAAATCATCCTCATGCCCCAAGGCCGACCTGTGGCCTACTCGCTCAAAGATTATCTCGGCCGACATCCGGAGATGGAAAGCCGTCTCACACGCGGCGGCTCCTGCAAATTCTACACCTCGGGCACGCTCACCAATTTCGACAATTTGGCCGAACTCTTTTTGGGCCGTAACGTGAAGGTACAGGCCAAACACATCGAGTGGTAGTCTTAAACCCCGCTCTAGTGGTAGCCTTATCCCCCCACCCTCTAGTGGTAGCCTTATCCCCCCACCCTCTAGTGGTAGTCTTATCCCCCCCTCTTTCGTTCATTGGGCGGCGCTTCGAGCGCCGCATGTCCTCACGTCCCGACGGCATGCTCCGCCAAGGCGACCAGTAAAAAATCACCCTTCGGATAATAAATCTGCGAAATCTGCGTTATCTATTCAGATTCTTATGATAACTGCATCGATAGTAACCTATCACACCGAACTCACAGAACTGAAGCGATGCATGGAATGTCTGCTCGCTGTAGGCGACTTGGAGTGGGTGATGGTAGTTGACAACGGCGAGGAATCACGCATCAGCGCGTTTCTGGCTTCCACCTTCCCCGGGGAGATGGAACGCAGGCGTGTGCGTTACACGTCCGAGCCCAATCGGGGCTACGGTGCAGGTCATAATGTGGCTCTCCGTTCAGCTGCGTCCGAAAGGTCACAATATCATCTGGTTATCAACAGTGATGTCTTTTTTCCCCACAATGCCGTCGAGACCTTGGTCTCCTATATGGACCAGCACTCCGACGTGGGTCAGGTGATTCCCCTCGTGCTCTATCCCGACGGACGTCATCAGCATGCCTATCGCCTGCTGCCCACGCCCTCAGATGTGTTGGTGCGCAGGTTCCTTCCCCGTCGCTGGTTTCCCCGCAAGATGGCACGCTACAGCCTCTCCTTCACGGGTTACCGTTTTCCCATGAATCCGCCGTTCCACACCGGATGCTTCATGCTGTTCCGCGTCGATGCTCTCCGGAGTATCGCCTTCGGAGCCACAACAACG
This sequence comes from uncultured Bacteroidales bacterium, assembly GCA_937899265.1. Taxonomy (GTDB): domain Bacteria; phylum Bacteroidota; class Bacteroidia; order Bacteroidales; family UBA3663; genus Liminaster. Next base: position 4,176 of record CALBPV010000069.1, on the reverse strand, counting down.
GAAAACAAAGAACAGTATTTTGACGAGCGTTTTTTCATGTACAGCGAGGACATCGACATCACGCGTCGCATCCATCGCCATTGGAAGACCATGTTCCTGCCTCAGGTAGCCATCACCCACGCCCATCGGGCAGCCTCCTACCATTCCTTCCGCATGTTGTGTGTCCACATGCGTTCCATGGTGCGCTATTTCAACAAATGGGGATGGTGGAAAGACAGCGAACGCGACGAATTCAACCGCCGCCTCCTGTCCGAAATTCAAGCCTCGCTTTGACGGCATCTCCGCCTCTCCTTGCGACGCACATATCGTAACGTAAAGAATCGGGTCAACCCGATGGCGATTCCCACCGCCACAACCAGTATCAATACATTGGCCAAAGCCGACTCCGTGAACTTTTCCGGCACAACGATACGCAGCATGCGGGTGTTGGGCACCCATACGCCGTTGCTGTTGGTCGAATGCACTTCCAGATAATACGTGCCCGGTCGCATGTCCATCATGGTGATGGAGTTGTTGCCGTGCAGGTACATCCAGTGGTTGCCTGCGCCTTTTCCCACAAACTTGAATGAATAGTCAATGGCCGACGAGTTGACGAAATCGAGAGCGGCAAAGCGCAGCGTGAACGTGCGCTTATCGGGCGGAAGAATCAGTTGCTGCAGACCGTTGACCGCATAGTAGGGCTCTTCTCCGCCAGCCATCGAAATCGATGACCACACGATGCCGGGGTTGTACTGGTACTCCCCGAACGAACGTGTTTCCACCTGCATCAGGCCGTCTTCCAGTCCGATGACCCACGTGTCATTGTCCGCATGAACGGGATGGGCCTCCGAGAATATCAAGTTGTCATGAAGGAAACGCGAGTCGTAGTTCGTCACCTCTTTGGCAAGTGCATTATACCTCATTACCGATGTGTTGCCTATTATATATAGGTATATATCGTCATAATGGAGCGAGACGCAGACATCGGAGCCCAGACCGTCGTCGCGTCCGATATGTTTGAACGACAGCGAGTCGGCCAGCAGATTCTGCCGTATGTCAAGCATGTTCACTCCCCCCGTCTCCGTGCCGATATAGACCGTATTGTAGCCGTCGAAGGTCACATCGGTCGTAGCGTTGGCCGAGAGGCTGGAGGCCCGGCGGGGATCCCGTCCGTGAAGGTGCCACTCTATCTCGTCCGGGTCGTTTTCCGGTATTTGGGCGATGAGCAGACCCGAACCTGTGGCGGCAAAGAGCATATTGCGGACGATGTGAATGTTTCTCACCCTCAGCATACCCGACACTTTCACGCCCAAGCCATCGCCCATCGTGAGCACCCTCGGGTGAGCGTCAGTCGGATTCGGAATACAGACCACACCTCCGCCATAAGTGGCTATCCACAATCGTCCTGCGGCATCAGCCTGAATGTCATAGACAGTCTTGTTGGGCAAATCATCCACATGAGCCACCTGTACGGTTCCGTCCCTGTGGTTCATGATGCGATAGAGACCCTCGGCCCTGCATCCCAGCCAAACCACCGTGTCCGAGGCGTGGAAAATCTTGAACACCGATGCTCCGAATGACTGTTCTTCCAGCTGAATGGTGCCGTCGGAAGCCAGCCATCCGATTTTGTTGAAGTGCGAGTCCGTAATCAATACACGCTTGCCGTTGAGCAGCGAAATCCACATGCGGTTGCGGCTGTCGGGCGAGATGTCCCGCACATGGGAATTGTCGGCTACGGCTATTCGACTGAAGGGCCGTATCACGAAACTCATCTTCCACACACTGTCATCACTGCCCAGTATCCAGAGATTGCCCTGACGGTCTTCCATCCAGCGGCGTAGCGAAGGCGAACTGATGCGATAAGAAAAATGTTTCCAGACCGCAGAGTCGAGATAGTAGATTTCTCCCTCATCGGTGATGCGCCATTGTTGGCCGAAAAGGTCGGTATAGACGATTTCCTCCCCGGGGTGTGCCGCGTGACCTTGATAGAAGCGTTCGGGGTTTTCGGGAATGAACTCCGTCTCGTCGGGCGTCACATCGCGGAACACACACTCGCGCGTGTCAAACACCGCATTTCCGCCGTCCAAACGGCAGAAAATCCTGTGGCCTATGCACCACATCGTTCTGATTGCTTCTCCAGCCATCTCGTAGCTGTCGTCCTGCTGCGAGTGGAAATCCACAAAACTCTGTCCGTCGTAGCGGAACAGGCCGTTCCATGCCGAAATCCAAATAAAACCGGTCGAATCCTGCAGTATTTGGTTCGCGTGACGCAGATTCAGTCCGTTCTCTCCTCCGTAATGGGTAACCACACAGACTGGCTCCCCGGCCCGGAGGGAGGGAACCAACACTGTCCAAAGGGCAGCCAAAATCAGAAACCATCGTATCTTCATCGGATTCATCGGCGTGCGGTAATTAGCGTTTTGGGTCAGGGGAATTTATTGTATCACTTCAGTGGAGCCGATACCGAACTCCTCCTTGAAACATTTCGAGAAATAGGACCTGTTTGATGGGCAGAGCCTCCATCACTTTCTCAAGATTTACGATATACCGTATGAGTACATCGGCATAGAGAAGCACGAGGATGGGCACTTCTCTTTTGGAGAATATCCGGGATATACACCGGAATACACCAACAGGATGAACGAAATGATACATATTATCTCTAAGGCAAAACTGAATGATATTGGTGATGACTATCACGCTCTTTCCAAGAGCTGGTTCGAACGAGGAGGTTTAAAATAAATTAATGAGCATTCCAATAAATCCTATAATTTTGATTATAAGTTTAAGTGAAAAAAATGTGGAAAAAAAATTTTAAAATGGAATATAACATGCACAATCTTGATGCATTATTATTACATTTAATTCATTATTTCTTTCTTTTTCATTTAATTAGAGATTTTTCCATATTTTATTTTGTTTTTCAAGATTTTTTATTTATATGATTCTTTTTTTTTTCTTTATTTTCTAAATAAAGTTGTATTCTTATATCAGTTATTTTATCTTTTTTTTCTATTTTCATTCTTAAATCTTCTAAATTTTTTTCTATTTTCTCTCTAAAATCTTCCTTTTTCTTCAAAAATTTTTCACTTTCTTCTAAATATTTTCTTTGACTTAAATCATAATCTAATTGCTTCTTTTTTTTCATTTCTTCATCTTGCTCATACTTTTCTTTTAATTTCAAACGAAAATCATCTTTTTCTTTCCTATTTTGTATTTCAATTTTTTTCTTTTGTTCATTATTTTCTTCATTTTCCTTCTTTATTCTTTTCAAATATTCTTCTTTTTTTTATTGTCTCCATTCATTTTTCTTTTCAACCCTTTTTAAAATATCTTTATTTATTCTAGTTTTCAATAAATTTATAATATTATGATTTTCCTGATTTTTCATATTTTCTAATTCTTTTCTTTCTTCTTCTTTCATTTTTTTTTAAACTTTTTGTTATATAAGTATTATCACTTTTGGATTTTTTTGCTTTTTTTTCTTTTTTATTCTTTTCATTATCTATTAAAACTTCTCTTCTTTTTTTCACTAAAATAATAGAATCCTTTCTAAATATATTATATCCATCATATCCCATTTTTAAAATCTTTGGTTCTAAAGTAAAAGAAGATTTATTTTTATTTTTGTATTCATCTAAACTGATTTTATATAATTCTATAGGCAATATGCCTAATTCTTGGCATGCTTTCAAAGATCTTGGACTATTTATCAATTTATTTTTATTTGAAAAATCAGCATTTTCAACCGTTATTAAATTTTTATGTTTTTGGTCTTCTTTATTTGGCTCATTATCATTTTTACTTTGTTCTTCTTCATCATCTTTATCTTCTTTATCATCTTTTTTATTTTTCATTTTTCTTATTTGTTTTTTAATATTTTTTTTTAGCTTCATCTTCCTTTGATTCAACTTTATCTTCTTTTTCTTCAAATTCTTCATAATTTTCATTTTCTTCTTCTGTGATTAATATTTTTTTATTGTTAAATGGTTCCTTTACTTCTTTCTCAGATTCATTCTATATTTTATGAATCATGATTTTATTTTAAAATTATATTAATTATTCCACTTACTTTGTTGTCCATTTATTTTTTATTTTTGTTGTTAATAATTATTATTTTTATTATATATTGTTACAAATAAAATATTGCAATAAGTAATGTAATGGGGATTGGGGATTGGGGATTGGGGATTGGGG
>CALBPV010000068.1 GCA_937899265.1 uncultured Bacteroidales bacterium | reverse complement strand
CCTTGCCTCCGAAGCGCTGGCGCTCATCACGAGTGACCAGATTCCTTCCGGCAAGGTTTACATCAAGGGCAAAGTTGTCAGCATCGACGAACTCAGCACCTCCTACGGCAATGCCACCTACTACATCTCCGACGACGGAACGACAGCCAACCAGCTGATGGTTTATCGCGGCTACTACTTCAACGGCGACAAGTTCACCTCAAACGCCCAGCTTGCCGTCGGCGACGAACTCCTCATCCTCGGCCAACTCGTCAACTACAAGGGCAACACGCCCGAGGTGACCCAGGGCAGCCAGATTGTGACCCGCAACGGCTCCTCTTCCGACGGCGGCTCGGGTGAAACTCCCGGCGACGACACGGGTGGCGATACGCCCATAGTTCCTCCCACGGGCGACAACCTCGTAGGCAACGGCGATTTCGAAACATGGGCCGACGGCATTCCCACCAACTGGAAAACCTCAACGTCGGCAGGCAATGCCAACCTCTCGCAGAGCAGCGAAGCCCACGGCGGTTCCTGGTCGGTACTCGTGGAAGGCAATACGGGGGCCAACAAACGTCTCGGCTATCGGGAGACAACCCTCAAGGCCGGCACCTACTATGTGAAGTTCTACGCCAAAGCGGCGACCGAAACGGGAGGTTCCGTGCGTCCCGGCTATGTGCCTGTCAAGGATGACGGTTCCGTGGGTTCCTACATCTACGGCGATTACGTCAACGGTCTCACCACCGCAGAGTGGGTGGAGTGCAGCTACAGCTTCACACTCACCGAAGCCACCAAGCTTTCGCTCGTCATCATGTGCTCCAAGAACCCCGGCGGCAACGTCCTCATCGACGACTACTCCCTCACCACCGGCGACGGCGGCTTGGCAGAATAAGTTCCCTTGGAACCTGAAACCGTTTCTGGTTCATGGTTCACGGTTCATGGTTAATGGTTGAATCTCTTGAAACCTGAAACCTGAAACCTGAAACCTGAAACTTGAAACCTGAAACCTGGAACTTGGAACTTGAAACTTGAAACCTGAAACTTGAAACTTGAAACTTGAAACCTGAAACTTGAAACCTGAAACTTGATATGCGCAAGCATTTCCATGTCTTTCTCTTGGCAGCACTCCTCGCGGGTGCTGCTTCGTGCTCCAAGACGGAGAATGAAATCCTACTGGGTGGAGGAGGCTCGTCCTCAGGCAACCCCTCGCCGCAGCCCTCAGGTTATGCCGCCCGGATGGAGGTTCCGGCTCTCAAGACGGGGAATCTCTTCATCCAGCATTCCACGGCAGTCTCCTCCTCCTCGAAAGACTCCGTCATGACCTATTGTCTCGAATTCGACCCCGACAAACTCCACTCCCGCTGGGTGGCCTTCAGGTTCGACGACCGAACCCGAGGCAAAGAAACGTCGCGCACCGATGCCTGGGCCGACGACCCGTCCTTGCCGGCGCGTTATCAGGTGGGTACATCCACCTTTACCGGCTATACCCGTGGACACCTTTGCGCTTCAGCCGACCGTCTCTACTCCCGCGATGCCAATGCCCAGACTTTCTACATGTCGAACATGTCGCCCCAACTCTACGATTTCAATTCCAACTACTGGACTTCCTACGAGAATTTGATTCAGAAGAAGGGACGCGACACCGGCTTCGCCGACACGCTCTACGTTGTGAAGGGCGGCACCATCGAGGACGGACAGACCCTCGGCACCGTTTCGCGCACATCCGGCAAGAATGTGGTCGTTCCCAAATACTATTTCATCGCCCTGCTCAAGTGTAAAAACAACACCTACGAGAGCATCGGCTTTTGGGTCGAGCACAAAAACTACGGCTATGCCCAATACAGTGTTCCCTCTTCCGAAATGGCCAACCATGCCGTCACCATCGACCGCCTCGAATCACTCACTGGCATCGACTTCTTCCCCAACCTCCCCGATGCCGCCGAGAAAGTGGTCGAAGCATCCTACTCCCTCGCCACATGGGGACTCTAACAGGTCTAAGGTCTAAGGTCTAAGGTCTAAGGTCAAAAGTCTAAAGTCTAAAGTCAAAAGTCAATGATGAAAATACAAGATTGGAATCCCGAAGAACGTCCCCGTGAGAAAATGATGTCGCGCGGTGCAGCAGCGCTCACCAACGCCGAGCTGCTGGCCATCCTGATTAATACCGGACAGCGAGGCAAGACCGCTGTGGATCTTGCCCACGAGGTGCTGCGCGAATGTCACTGGTCGCTGGTCGAACTGGGTCACATCCTGCTGCGCGGAGAAGGTCGCGAACGGCTCACCGGTCTGGGTGAAGCCAAAATCTGCGCCATTCAGGCAGCCCTCGAACTCGGACGGCGCCGTCAGCATCAGGAAGAGATGGACCGCGAACAGGCCACCGTCATCCAGAGCAGTGCCCAGCTCTTTGCCGTCTTCAACCAACAGCTCTCCGACCTCGACCACGAGGAACTTTGGGCGCTCTATATGAGCAAGAACGGCAAGATTCTCCGGAAAATGCGCATTACCGAGGGCGGTGTCGATTTTGCAGGAGCCGATATACGAAAGGTCATTCGACCTGCCATCGAATTCATGGCTTCCGTCATCGCTGTCTGTCACAACCATCCCCATTCGTCGGCCAAGCCCTCCCAGCCCGACCGCGACTTCACGACGCGACTCCGTACGGCGCTCTCCTTCTTCGACATCCGCCTCCTCGACCATATCATCATCTCCGAGGGAAAATATTTCTCGTTCTCCGAAAACGGATTGTTATAGGAACCACTTTCGGTTAAAGGTTAATGGTTAATTGTTTCAGGTTTCAGGTTTCAGGTTTCAGGTTTCAGGTTTCAGGTTTCAGGTTTCA
>CALBPV010000067.1 GCA_937899265.1 uncultured Bacteroidales bacterium | reverse complement strand
CTCGAACCCGCGACCCTCGGCTTGGGAAGCCAATGCTCTACCAACTGAGCTAATTTCGCATTGAACAGCCAATCGCGGAAGGACTGGCTATGGGAGGATCAGGAGTCTGTCATCAGACCGGACATCATGTTGACCATCTTGAGGGCCGTCTCGGCACAAGTGCTTCCCTGAGTGGCAAGGTCGCCACGGGAAATCTTGAGAGCCTGTTCACGACTGTCAACCATGAGAACACCATCGATGAAGGGGATATCGTGGCGGAGGTTGAGATGGTTGAGCGCACGTGCCACCACATCGCAAATGCAGCGGAAGTTGGGCGTACCGTCGTCGATGACGCAACCGAGCATGATGACAGCGGAGGGCTCTTTGATGATAGCCAACTGGCGGGCTGCGAACCCGAGTTCAACGGCTCCGGGTACGTGGATGATGTCGATGTCTTCGTCGCAGACACCACACTCTTTCAACCGACGGACGGTGCCCTCGAGAAGGGCGGCCGTGATTTCTTCGTTCCAATCACTGACAACGATGCCAACGGAGGCGTCAGTGACATTGAGGGGACTTAAAGGCGTGGTATCCCTGGGATCCGCCGCCGCAGGAGAATCTGATGACATGATAATCTGATATTCTGATATTACTGTACTCTGACGATGTACTTGTCGATGTTCTGACCGATGACCGTCTCGCGCCAATTGTCCTTGATGGACTGATAGACCTTGAGGGCAGAAGCGTTGTCGCCTGCCTTTTCGTAGGCAAGACCGGCTTTCTTGAGGTAGAGGGGGGAGTAGTTGGCCGTATTGCTGGCCTTGGCAGCAGCCTCGAAATTGCGGGCAGCCTCCTTGTAGTCGGGGTTCTCGCCGTTGACCATGCAGTCGCCGATGGCTGCGGTGACAGCAGGAGCCACTACAGCGTCGTTGCCGGAATACTTGCGCAGGAGGGCAATAGCCTCCTCATAGTTGCCGAGTTCCTTGTTGCAGAGACCTGCATAAACCTTGGCGAGATTGCCGGTCTTGGTCGAACCATACTCATCGATGACAGCCTCGAAAGCTTCGAGAGCCTGCTCGTAGTCACCGTTCTCGAAGAGGAACTGGGCGCTCCAAATTTCCTCCTGAGCCTTTTGGTTCTGTTTGTTGCTATAAGCGTTCCAGCCCCACACAGCTGCCACAAGCACGATGATGCCGACGAGACACCAAGTGATGATGTTCTTGTTCTTCTCTACAAATTGTTCACTTTTTGAAAGGGCTTCGTCCACGTTCTGAACCGTTGCGTCAGCCTGCTTTTTGTTGTTTGCCATTTTGTTTAATTATGCTTATTTTTTTATTAAATTCGAAAAAATGCGGTGCAAATTTACAAAAAATCCGATAAATAACAAGAGAAAACCGAAAAAAAATTCATTTTCGGTGTTTATTTCATTATTTTTCACTAACTTTGCCACCCGAAAGGTTCAAAATATGCAACTGAAGCATCTGAATATACTCAATTTCAAGAATATCGCCGAGGCCAATCTTGACTTCTCGCCGAACGTGAATTGTCTGGTGGGCAAAAACGGCATGGGCAAGACCAATCTGCTGGATGCCATCTGGTACCTGAGCTTCTGTCGCGGAATGACCAATCTGCCGGACAAAGAGACCGTGATGCACGGAGAAGAACTTTTCATGCTGAGAGGGGACTACACCCTGAACGGACAGGCGGAGACGATACAATGCGGACTGAGAATCGGGTCGAAGAAGAGTTTCAAGCGGGACGGCAAGGAATACCGCCGGCTCTCGGACCACATCGGTCTGTTGCCTCTGGTGACACTGACCCCTGCCGACAACGACCTGATACGGGGCGGGAGCGAAGAACGCAGAAACTTCATGGACCGGGTGATTGCCCAGTTTGACAAGAACTACCTCAATGCTCTCATCCGCTATAACGCAGCCCTGTCGCAACGCAATGCCCTGTTGAAGCAGGATCCGCAGCCCCGCGACACAGAGCTGTACCGTCCGTGGGAAGAGCAGATGGACTTCTACGGCAGACAACTGTACGAAGCCCGCAAGAAATTCACCGAGGACTTCGAGCCCGTGTTCCAGGAGTTCTACGAACAAATCTCGCTGGGTCGGGAAAAAGTGTCGCTACGCTACACCTCGCACTTCGAGCGCGGCTCTCTCCTCCCCCTGTTGGACGAAACGAGGGTGAGAGATTGGGCGGTGGAATACACCACACGCGGAGCCCACAAAGACGACATCGAGATGCGGCTGGGCGACTGGACGATGAAACAAATCGGTTCGCAGGGTCAGAACAAAACGCTGACGGTGACCCTGAAGCTGGCTCAATGGGACTTCCTGAACCGCGTGGGCCACACGGCTCCGATACTGCTGCTGGACGACATCTTCGACCGACTGGACAGCGACCGTGTATCGCAAATCGTGCGGCTGGTGGCCTCGTCGCGCTTCGGACAAATCTTCATCACCGACACCAACCGCGAAAACCTCGACTCCATCGTGGCCTCGATAGACGGCAGCTACAAGATGTTCGGGGTGGAGAACGGACATTACAACGTGACAGACGAAAGGTAAAAACAATGATAGAACGCCAAGAAGCAAAGTCGATAGGCGAAATACTGCGCCAATATCTGAAGGTCACCCAGCTGGAGAATCTGGCCTGGGAGGAACGAATAGCGCAGTCGTGGCAATCGCTGCTGGGAGACGAAGTGACCCGGGAGACAGAACGGCTCCGGCTGGAGGAGGGAACACTGTATGTGACCCTGCGGTCGCCCAGTCTGAAAAACGACCTCATGTACAATCGCCGGCAAATCATAGAAGAGGTGAACCGCATGCTGGGGAGCGAGGCAGTGAAAGCCATTGTTATCCGATAACAGGGACAAAGAACAATAAAACCGTCTCACGCGCGTTATTATTAATAATGTATAAAATCATTCGATATATACGGACACTCTGTCTGCTGGCCCTCACAACGACGGCGAGCGCCGAGTCGGTGCGCATCTACGGCACAGTGAGCGACCCGAAGGGCAATCCCATCGAAATTGCCCACATCCGGACATCGAGGGGGACGCTGGGAACGCTCTCCAACTTCAAGGGGGAATACGAGCTGTCGGTGCCCGAGAGCGACACGCTGAGGCTCATATACACCTCGCTGGGATACCGCAGGGTCGAGAGAGTGTTCAACACACGTGCCGTGAAGCCCAACGAGAAGGGCGTGCGACGGCTGAGAGCCGACGTGGTGCTCATGCCCAACGAAGCCTACATAGGCGAGGTGGAAGTGGTGACGGAACGGCAACAGACCAACACCCTGGAACGCATCAACAGCCGCGAGTTGGAAAACATGCCCTCAGCCTCGGGCAATGCCGTAGAAGACCTGATAGGAACGATGGCTGGAGTGACGATGAACAACGAACTCTCGTCGCAATATTCGGTGAGAGGAGGTTCGTTTGACGAAAATCTGGTCTATGTGAACGGTATCGAAGTCTATAAACCCCAGCTCATCAGTAGCGGGCAACAGGAAGGTCTCTCGTTCATCAATCCCGCGATGGTGGCTTCGGTCGATTTCTCGACAGGCGGCTTTGCACCCGAATACGGTGACAAGATGTCGTCGGTGCTGGACATCGCCTACAAGGTGCCGGAGAGATTCGAGGGACAAGCCGAAGTGTCGGTACTGGGTGCCTCGGCAGCCCTGGGACAGCGAACGGCCCGGTTCAGTCAGCTGCACGGGGTTCGTTACAAGAGAAACACGTCGATGCTGCAATCGCTCGACACCCACGGAGAATACGACCCGCGTTTTTTCGACTACCAAACGTACCTGACTTGGGCTGTGAACGACCGATGGGCGGTATCCTTCTTGGGCAACATCGCACAAAACACATATAAATTCGAACCCGAAAGCCGAGAGACCTCTTTCGGTACGATGGAGGACGTGAAGCGGTTCAAGGTCTATTTCGACGGCAAAGAGTCGGACGAATTCGACACCTATTTCGGAGCCATGACACTTCATTGGAAAGGTTTGCCCCGCACAGAACTGATGCTGCAGGCCTCGGGATTCTTCACCGACGAGAAAGTGACCTATGACATCTCGGGCGAATACTGGCTGGACCAGGCCACCGACGGCGGACAGGGTTCGCTGGGTGTGGGCGGCTACCGCGAACACGCCCGCAACTACCTGCGAGCCTCGGTGATGGCCGTGAGCCTGAAGGGCAAGACCCAAATCGGACACAACAAACTGGGCTACGGCATCCATTTCCAAAGCGAAAAGACAGATGACCGCATCGCCGAATGGGAGATGCGCGACTCGTCGGGTTACACCCTGCCCCACACGGGCACCACGGTGGAGACGATAGAAAACCTTCACTCCTTCTACAACAAACGGACCGAAAGGCTGAACTTCTTCGTCCAAGACACCTACGGCTGGGACATGTGGGGAGGAAGGTTCCTCGTCATCGGAGGCCTGAGGCTGAGCTACTGGAACTTCAACCGCGAGTGGCTGCTCTCGCCCCGTGCAGCCCTGCGCTACAAAGCCGATGCCCGTCCCGACATTGTCTGGCGACTGGCCACAGGCATCTATTATCAGGCTCCCTTCTACAAGGAATACCGACTGCCGGTGAAGGATGCGGAGGGCAACAGCTATGTGGAGATGAATAAGGACATCAAGTCGCAACGGTCGTTCCAAATCATCCTGGGGATGGACTGGACGTTCCGGGCTTACGGACGTCCGTTCAAATGGACCACAGAGGCTTACTACAAACATATCTCGAACTATATCCCCTACGAAATAGACAACGTGCAGATACGCTACTACGGCGACAACCGGGGAACGGCCTACGGTTTGGGCATAGACACGAAACTGTTCGGCGAATTTGTGCCGGGCACCGACTCGTGGCTTTCGTTCTCGCTGATGAGAGCCCGGGAGACCTTCGACGGCCTGACCACCGCACGCCCCACCGAACAACGTTATTCGCTGGGACTGTTCTTCTCGGACTACTGGCCTGGCAACGACAGCTGGAAGGTACACCTGCGGGGCGTGATGAACGACGGGTTGCCCTTCTACTCCCCCATCGGCGGCAGAGCTTCGGGCATCTTCCGCACGCCGGCCTACAAACGCGTGGACTTGGGTGTTTCGTACGCATGGAACAAAAAGAACTCCGCATTCATGTCGCGCAAGGGGTGGCGACGGCTGAAGGAAATCAATGTGGGCGCAGACATCTTCAATCTGCTTGACATCGACAATACCAACTCCTACTACTGGGTGACGGCGGTAGATAACATGCAATACGCCGTACCCAACTATCTCACGGGCAGAATGCTGAATGTAAACGTTTCAATCAAGTGGTAATATGTTCAAAACGCTACTACGACAAGTCAAGCAGTTCAAAACCGCGTCGATACTGACGCCCGTCTTTACCGCCGGCGAGGTGGTGATGGGGGTGCTGATACCCTACGTGACGGCTTGGATTATCGACCGCGGCATCCTGGTGGGCGACATCCAAGGCGTGTTTCGCTACGGCATGATACTGTTAGGACTGGCGGCCATCACCTTCGTCTTCGGACTGCTGAGTGCGCGCTTTGGCGCCATAGCAGCTACGGGCTTTGCCTACAATCTTCGCGAGGCCATGTTTCGCAACATACAGACCTTCTCGTTCTCGAATATCGACCGTTTCTCAACAGCCGGCCTGGTGACGCGCTTGACGACGGACGTGTCCAACCTCCGCCGCGCCTATCAGCAGTTGCTTCGCGTGTCGGTGCGCGCCCCGTTGAATCTGGTGACCTCCATCATGATGTGTCTGTGGATCAACAGCCGTATGTCGCTCATCTTCGTCATCGCCCTCTTGGTGTTGGGGACGATGGTTGTATTCGTCATGAGCCGCACAATCAAACTCTTCGCCCAAGTGTTTGAACGCTACGACGACCTCAACAACAGCGTTCAGGAGAACGTAGCCGCCATCCGCGTGGTGAAGGCTTTCGTGCGCGAGGACTTCGAACGGACGAAGTTCTCCGTCGCCACAGGCAAGCTCTACCATCTCTACGTCAAGACGGAGAGTCTGATGGCGCTCAACAATCCCGTGATGAAGCTCGTAGTATATGGTTGCATAATCGCCCTTTCGTGGTACGGTGCCCACTACATCGTGGAGGGAACACTCACAACAGGCGAACTCACCTCGATGTTTGCCTACGTGCTGCTGATATTCAACTCGCTGATGATGCTCTCGATGATTTTCGTGCAGCTGACCATGAGTACAGCCTCGGGCAAGCGTGTGGCCGAGGTCATCAACGAGAAAGCCGACATCACGTCACCCGCCAATCCCGTGAGGGACGTGAAGGACGGCAGCATCGCATTCTCGCACGTGAGTCTGGCCTACGCCACGCCCGCCCACTTCCATTCACACCACCACGAAAACGCCCGAAAGGCCCAAAAGAATGCCATCGAGGACATCTCGTTCGAGATAAAAGCCGGCGAGACGATAGGCATCATCGGCGGAACGGGTTCGGGCAAATCGTCGCTCGTCAACCTCATCTCACGCCTCTATGACACCACGGAAGGAACGGTGAAAGTAGGAGGACGGGATGTGAAGGAATACGACCTCGAGGTGCTACGCACCAACGTGTCGATGGTGCTGCAGAAGAACCTGCTCTTCACGGGCACCGTGCTGGACAACCTACGGTGGGGCAAGCAAGACGCAACGCCAGAGGAGTGCCGGGAGGCCTGCAGCATCGCCTGTGCCGACGAATTCATCTCCCGCATGCCGCAGGGCTACGACTCCATCATCGAACAGAACGGCAACAACCTCTCTGGCGGCCAACGCCAGCGGCTCTGTATAGCCCGTGCCCTCCTCAAGAAGCCGAAGATACTCATCCTCGACGACTCAACCTCGGCCTGCGACACGGCCACCGATGCCAAAATACGCGAAGCCTTCCGTCACTCTCTGCCCGAGGTGACCAAGATTGTGGTGGCACAACGTATGCTCAGCGTACAAGATGCCGACCGCATCATCGTGATGGATCACGGAAGAATCACGGGCTTCGACACGCCCGCCAACCTGCTCCGCACCAACGAAACATACAAAGAGATTTACCGCATTCAATCAGAAAGCAATGAAGACGCAGATTTCGATAAATAACATAAATATGGGACGCGGTCGCGGCGGCGGCCAGACGCTGGCACGGGGCAAGATGACCAAGGAAGGCTGGCAGACGGCCTTGCGGCTGCTGCGCTACGTTATGAAGCACTACAAATGGCTGCTCCTCGTGGTGGCCATCTGCATCGTGGCAGCATCGCTGGCAACGCTCATCTCGACGCTCTTCACCAAGACGCTCATCGACGACTACATCCTGCCGCTGACGCACCAGGCGGTGCCCGATTTTTCCCCGCTGGCGCGGACGCTGACGAAGCTGGGTGCCGTGCTTGCCGTCGGTACCGGCTGTGCCTACCTGCAGAGCCGTCTGATGATTAATGTGGCCCAAGGCACGCTACGCAGGCTTCGCTACGATGTGTTCGCCCACATGGAGACGCTGCCGCTCGAGTATTTCGACTCCCGCAGCCACGGCGACATCATGTCCATCTATGCCAACGACGTGGACACACTGCGCCAGATGGTGTCGCAGTCGCTGCCACACCTCTTCTCGTCGGTCATCACCCTGGTGGCGACTCTGGTCTCGATGATTGTGCTGAGCCTACCCCTGACACTGCTGAACATCACGACGACTGTCCTGATGCTGTTTTTCACCAAGAAGTTAGCCGTCAAATCGTCGGTTTCGTTCCGAGCCCAGCAGGAACACTTGGGCGAACTCAACGGCTTCGTTGAGGAGATGCTCATGGGACAGAAAGTCGTGAAGACCTTCTGCCACGAAGAGCAGGCCATGCAACAGTTCTCGAAACTGAACAAAGACCTCATGGAGAACGCGCGCGATGCCAACATTGCGGCCAATGTCGTGATGCCCATGAATGCCAACATGGGACACCTCAGCTACGTCCTTTGCGCCATAGCGGGTGCTTTCATGGTGATTGGTGCCGGTCATGAAATCACGGGAGCCACCCCCCTCTTCGCCACGTCGCTCTACACCGAGCCGGGCTTGGCCGACCGGCTATCGGAGAATGCCTCGTGGACAGCTTCGCTCTTCACGCTGACCATAGGTACGTTGGTGTCGTTCCTTACGCTCTCGAAGAACTTCCTGCGCCCCGTGTCGGAGGTGTCAAACCAAATCAATTCAATCATTCTGGCAGTGACGGGTGCCGAACGTGTGTTCCAGCTGCTCGACGAACCCTCGGAGGAGGATGCCGAAGCCAACACGAGGCTCGTAAAGGAGGGCAAAGGGACGTGGGTGTGGCAGACCCCCAACGGCAAAGTGCCTCAGCGCGGCGAGATATCCTTCAAGCATGTGGACTTCAGTTATCTGCCTGACCGGCAAGTGCTCTACGACTTGAACTTAACAGCTTATCAAGGCCAAAAGATTGCCTTCGTGGGCGGCTCGGGAGCCGGCAAGACGACGATAACGAACCTCATCAACCGCTTCTACGACATCCAATCGGGACAAATCACCTACGACGGCATCCCCATCAGACAGATTTACCGCAGCGACCTGCGTCTGGCTCTCGGCATGGTGCTCCAGGAGACCAAGCTGTTCACGGGCACTGTGATTGACAACATACGCTACGGCCGCCTCGATGCCACCGACGAAGAATGCAAGGCAGCAGCCCGTCTCGTGCATGCCTCAGACTTCATCGAACGGCTGCCTAACGGCTACGACACGCCCCTCACCGGCGATGGCGGTAACCTGAGTGCCGGCGAACGCCAACTCCTCGCCATAGCCCGAACCGCTGTGGCCGACCCGCCGGCCCTGATACTCGATGAAGCGACATCGTCAATCGACACACGCACCGAGGCACTCGTCTCGGCGGGTATGGATGCCCTGATGGAAGGACGCACCACTTTCGTCATAGCCCACCGTCTCTCGACAATTCGCAACGCCGACTATATCATGGTGCTGGATCACGGTCGCATTATCGAACGGGGCAAACACCACGAACTCCTCGCCCAACACGGCAAATACTACCAGCTCTATACGGGCGGGAACGTGGTATAAACGTCCGATGGGACAGGAGTAGGGGGGCTATTTTTTGGCGGGATAGACCCAGTTGGTGGAGCGCTGATAAGGCACAAGGCCAAACTCGGGAAGGATGGCTATCATGTGTTCGAGAAGGGAAGCGCCCACGTTCTCGTATTCCGCCCAAACCTTGGTGCGCGAGAAGCAGTAAATCTGAAGCGTCAAACCCTCGGGTCCAGCTTCCACCTGACGACACATGACGGGTCCCATATCCGGATTGACCATTGGATTGCGGCGCAACCATTCACCGAAATATTGGCGAAAGATTTCGAGGTTGGTCTGTTCACCGACTTTGGCCGTTGCGTCCACAAACCCCTGCCTTTTGAAATCGTCGAGTTCCTCCTGTGTGGGGATATGGACACTGCGGATGTCGATGTTAAGGGTCTTGTTGATGCGGCGCCCGGCGGCTTCAGTCATGCCGCGCCAGTTCTGGAACGTCTCGGAAAAGAGGGTATAAGGCTGGATGGTCATGATGGTA
The DNA here is from genome assembly GCA_937899265.1 of uncultured Bacteroidales bacterium. Classification (GTDB taxonomy): domain Bacteria; phylum Bacteroidota; class Bacteroidia; order Bacteroidales; family UBA3663; genus Liminaster. Next base: position 49,661 of record CALBPV010000067.1, on the reverse strand, counting down.
TTGTCCCAGTTCTGAATCTTCACAGTAGTGAGGGTCACGTCCTTTACGATGCCGTCGATACCCTTGGAGGGCACAGAAATCCATTCGCCGGGACGCAGCATGTCGTTGGCCGAAAGCTGAACACCTGCCACAAGGCCCTTGATGGTATCCTGGAAAGCCAACATCAGCACAGCCGCAGCAGCACCGAGACCGCCGAGGAGATAGAGAGGCGACCTGTTGATGAGAATCGACACCATGATGATGATGGCAATAATCCAAATGAAGACCTGAATCACCTGGGCTACACCTTTGACCGCTTTACGCTGTCCGGTCTTCTCCATCTGCCGGTATTCGAACACCTCATAACCCGCGCTGATGAAAACATGGACGAAACGCGTGACGGAGAAAGTAATATAGATGGCCAGCACCTTCATCAGAAAGGCTTCCAACCAGCCGGTGGAGACCATGGGAATGGCAGTCAGCATAATGATTGGAGGTAGGATATTGGAGCCTGCATTGCAGACTTTCTCGCTGAGCAGGATGTCATCCCACTTGGCTTCGGTCTTTTCCGTCATACGCTTGATGGCGGGAATAATCAGTTTTTCGAACAACAAATCGACCAGATAGGCCGCCAAAATGACTCCTAAAAAAATCGCCAGACGAATCCAGATATTTTCGATACTTGCAGTGGACTCACCCATGTTTTGTTTCAACCATTCTTCCATAAGATAAACCGGAATTAAAATAAAAGGAAACGGAAAGTACCTCGGAGGGGACTTCTCTGTTAAATAAAATTACGTATCACGCCCCAAAGCAACAGGATGCCGAGGGCAGGGAAAAACACTTTGTCCCGGGAACACCACTTCACCGGGGGCCAGGCAGCAGCCTTGGCCGAAACCCCGCCTGCCATCCACAGCAGCCAATAGGGAGACATTGCCCACAGGCCGGGATTATAGTGCCAAGCTTGGACGAACTGTCCGTTGAGAGCCGCATGCACTCCGCGCTGCAGGCCGCAAATCGGACACTGCCAGCCCGTGAGATGATAGAGCGGACATTGCAGCAGCCAATGCTCCGACATCACATCGCCCAACGCATAGACCGCAAGGAAGGCGACAAAGGCCAAAAGAATCAGAATACGTTTCAAAGAGAACCTTTGGCAATCTTGAGCTTGCGGAGGAATTGTTCAGCCTTGTCGAGATCCTCGGGAGTGTCGATTCCCACGGTCTCGATATCGACCACCCTCACCGAAATACGAACCCCGTTTTCGAGCCAACGCAACTGTTCGAGGCTCTCGGCCTTTTCGAGCGGTGTCTGCGGCATTGCAGTAATGCGGGCCAACACCTCGGGACGATAGGCATAGATGCCGATATGCTTGTAGAAAGTATGTTTCACGAGCCACTCCTCACGGGGAATGCCGCGCAGGAAAGGTATTACAGAGCGCGAAAAATAGAGAGCCTGCGAACGGGCACCCAACACCACCTTGGGCGAATTGGGGTTCTCAAGCCCTTCGATTCCATCTTCCTCATGGAAGGGACGCACGAGCGTGGCTATTTCGGTACGGGCATCGAGGAAGCAATCTTGGATGGACTGTATCTGCCGTGGGGCAATGAAGGGTTCGTCACCCTGCACATTGATGATAACGTCGTAGGTCTGTCCCATCGCCTCCACAATCTTTGTATAGGCCTCCTGAATGCGGTCGGTGCCGCTCTTATGGTCGGGAGAAGTCATCACCACCTTGCCGCCGAAGGCAACCACGGCATCATAGATGCGAATATCGTCGGTAGCCACAACAGCCATCGAAACCAAAGGAGACACCTTCTCAAAGACGCGCTGAATGACCGGTTTGCCGCCCAACAGAGCAAGGGGCTTTCCGGGGAAACGTGTGCTCGCATAACGAGCGGGGATAATAGCAATAGATTTCATATATGATTCATCTTGATATATACACACTACACTTAAAAAACAGGGCTTTCTCTTCGGGGGAATGAATCCATCCGGAACGGATTCCTGAAATGTCCTAATTCGTTCTTACCTCTTCCACCCCTTTGACCTCCTCAATCGTGCGACAAGCGGCATCGAGTTCGAAAGCGGAGGTCACCAAAAGGGTGACGTGAGTGCAGACGATATAATCCAAAGTATTGGTCTCGAGCGAATTGATATAGAGACCCAGACGGGTGGTGATGACATCGACCACATCACGCAAGAGTCCCGCACGATCGACAGCATCGATGGTGATGCGCGTTTCGTAGGTCCAATAAGGACGCACGGGCAAGGAAACGTCCACGATATTGTCGCCCTCACCGGCCGAAAGCTCGATAGCGAGCGGACAGTTCCGTTTGTGGACTTCGATGAGTCCTTTGCCGTCGAGGGGACGGAATCCCATCACCTCGTCGCCGGGCAAAGGCCGGCATTGCGGACACACTTTGTAGGGAAAAACCTCCTTGGCGTTGGTAGCTTTCTCGAGAGCCACTTTCACCTGACGGCGGGCTTTGTAGCTGTGCACATGGTCAATCCAATTGGGCTGAGGATAGGTTTCCTCGCTGGTGCCCACATCGACACGGTCGCCGCGCTTGAGGGTGGTAAAGATGCTCGAGAGTTTGCCGTTGATGCGGGCGAATTTGGCGTGATTGCCCACGTTGGTATGTATCTCGTAAGCAAGGTCGAGGACCGAACTTCCCTTGGGCAAAACGACCGGAGCCCCCTTGGGCGTGAAGACAATGATGTCGTCGTTGTAGAACGAAGAGACCACAGATTTCATAAAGTCGGAGTCGGCCGAACTGCGGGCGATGTCCTTGAGGATGCCTTTGAACTTCTCCACCCACTGCTCGATGCTCTCGGAGGTATGCTTGACGCAACCCTGCTGAGAGTTCTTGTGCATTTCTTCGGTTGTGATATGCACTTCGCTCCATCCGCCGCGCTTGGTCATCAGCTGTACATGAAGAGCCTGATAACCGTTCTCCTTCGGCTGATCCACATAATTTATCATCGAGTAGGGACGTTCCTTGTAGAGGTCGGTGATGATGGAGTAAATCTTGAGACATTGATCCTTGTCCGAACCTTTGCTTTTGTCGCTGGCGAAGACTATTTGGACAAGGTGGACGTGTTCGAGCTGTTTGAAACTGAGGTGATTGGACTGCATCTTGCGCCACAAAGCATAAACCGAACGCGGTCGGGCATAGACAGTAGCACGGAAACCGGCTTTGGCCAGTTCCTGACGTATGGGTTTGAGGAAATCCTCAATATCCCTGCGATAAAGATTCATGTAGCTCTGAATCTTCTTGTCGATGCGGTCGTACTCCTGTGGCGAACGGAACTTCATGGAGAGATTCTCGAGCTCCGACTTGATTTCGTAGAGACCCAGGCGGTTGGCCAAAGGTGCGTAGAAATAGTCGGTCTCGGATGCTATCTTCATCTGCTTGTCGGCACGCATGGAGCCGAGGGTTCTCATATTATTGAGACGGTCGGCCAGTTTGATGAGAAGGGCTCGGATATCGTAGTTGATGGAGTTGAGCATCAGACGGAAGTTGTCCACCTGCTTGGAGACTTTGTAGGTCTCGGATACCTTTTTGGTCAGCACGCTCACCAGAGTGGCTACGTCCTCCCCGTAACGCTCGCGGATTTCGTCGAGTGTGTGGTCGGTATCCTCCACCACGTCGTGGAGCAAGGCTGCTTGCACCGAATGGGTCTTGAGTCCCAACTCCTCGAGGGCTATCGTAGCCACTTCGACGGGATGGACAATATAAGGAAGGCCGCTTTTGCGCTCCTGATTCTTGTGGGCATCGGCGGCAAAGAGATATGTATCGTGAATGATATCCCAATCTTCTTTGGGAAGCAGTTCTTTCACTTTTTGGGTGAAGTGGTCGAGCTTTTCGTTCAGTATTCGCTTAGCATCTGCGGGGGAATATTTTTCCATTTCGGTCCTCCTTTCTTTGATTATTTGTTATTACATAAACCTTTGATTAGCATCATCTTAATTTATCGAGTTCGTTAACGATATCCAACAATCGGGACTTGACTTCGCGCAGGGTGTTTATCACCTCCTGTGTTGTTTCTTCTTCGCTCTGACGATTGGAGAGCTGGCGCTTGGCCCCGCTGACGGTCATTCCCTGAGTGCGAAGGAGGCGGTAAACCATCGCCACCTTCTCCTGCTGACGGGCATCGTAGAGACGGTTGCCGCCGCTGGTCCGAAGGGGATGGATGACTCGCGGGAAATCGCGCTCCCACTTACGGAGCACCTCGACCGTAACGCCGATTTCTTTGGCCATCTCGCTTATGGACAAGTACTTTTTGCCTGATGTCTGATGTTCGCTTTTTATCGGTTCTTCCATACTTCGTCAGTCCATTACTTGTCCTACATTTTCCGACTTTTCTATCATCTCGGCATACTGTTCGGGCGTGAGGTCGAAATAATAGTACCGGGCAGGATTCTGGGGCACATCGTTGAGATGCACCTCATAGTGACAGTGCGGACCGGTCGATTTGCCCGTCGAACCCACTTCGCCTATCTTGTCCCCGCGATGCACTTTCTGTCCGCGGCGTACGAGGATTTTGCTCATGTGTGCATAGACCGTCGTGTAGCCGTAGCCGTGACTGACGGTCACCTTCTGCCCATATCCGCTATCCCATCCGGCCTGAATGACCGTACCGTCACCTGTGGCAAAAATATCGGTACCTTTGGGAGCCGAGAAATCCATGCCCTGATGGTAACGCATCACATTATAGACAGGATCCACACGCCATCCGTAACCCGAAGCCATATACTTCAGGTCTTTGTCGGAAACGGGCTGAATGGCCGGGATGTGTTTCAGACGGTCCTCCTGATTGCGAGCCAGATTTACCAGTTCGTCAAACGACTTTGACTGGACATACATTTCTTTCTCTATGAGATCCATCTTTTGGCTTACGGCCACTGCCAGGTCTGCGTCCGTGAGATCCATCAGGGAATCGTATTTGTGGGTCGCTGCTTCAATGCGACTGCGGATGCTTTGACCTATGGGTTCGCCCTGAAGGATGACGCGGTACATGTTGTCATCCCTTTCGCCTATATCCTGCAGGATGCCCATGGCCTCGTCCAACCTTTCGTCGAGCAGCCGGTACTGCTGTTGCAACCGTTTGTGGTCGCGCTGCAATTTCCACTGGCCGGGCGAGCCGATAAATACCACAAAGACATAGAGCAGCAATGCCCCGATGATGGTGCCCGACAAAAGATGCTGGGCAGCGGTCACGAGGTGACGCCAGCGTGAGGGCTGCTTACGTTCGTAACGACCCTTGTCCTTGTTGTATTTATAGTGTAACCATTGAGCCATCTTTCGACTTCATTAGCTGTTACTTTATACTCTAATTTATCATTTCGATTTTGCAAATGTAATGAATCGGCGCGTATTTCCAAAATATTTTCCCGAAAATTTTCTGTTTTCGGTTAATTTTTTGTATCTTTGCAGCCAAAAAGCACCCTCGCGGTGACAATTTTGAACAAAAAAAACAATAAAATCAGATACATATACAAAAATGATGACTGCAAAAGAAATCCGCGAATCATTCAAGCAGTTTATGGCATCCAAGGGTCACACCATTGTGCCTTCTGCTCCGATGGTCATTAAAGACGACCCGACGCTGATGTTCACCAACGCCGGCATGAACCAGTTCAAAGACATCATCCTCGGCAATGTGGAGCGCAAGTGGAAGCGTGCCGCCGACTCGCAGAAATGTCTCCGCGTCTCCGGCAAGCACAACGACCTTGAAGAAGTGGGAATGGACACCTATCACCACACAATGTTCGAGATGTTGGGCAACTGGTCGTTCGGCGACTATTTCAAGGAGGGTGCCATTGACTTTGCCTGGGAATATCTCGTCGATGTGCTCCACCTCGACCCCAAGAACCTCTATGCCACTGTGTTTGAAGGCTCGAAGGAAGAAGGTCTTGAGCGCGACGAGGAAGCCTATAAGATTTGGCTCAAACATCTGCCTGCCGACCATATCCTCAACGGCAACAAGCACGACAATTTCTGGGAAATGGGTGAGACGGGTCCCTGCGGTCCCTGTTCCGAGATTCATTTCGACTCACGTTCCGAAGCCGAAAAGGCCGAGAAGGGCGGTGCCGAATTGGTCAACAAAGACCATCCCCAAGTGATTGAAATCTGGAACCTCGTCTTCATGCAGTATAACCGTAAAGCCGACGGCTCGCTCGAAGGTCTTCCCTTCAAGGTTATCGACACAGGCATGGGCTTCGAACGTTTGGTTCGTACGCTCCAAGGCAAAACTTCCAACTACGACACGGATGTCTTCCAGCCCATCATCGGCACCATCGGTGCTCTCTCCGGCCATACCTATGGACAGAACGAAAAGACCGACGTGGCCATGCGTGTCATTGCCGACCACGTGCGTACCATCGCCTTCTCCATCACCGACGGACAACTTCCCTCCAACGCCAAAGCCGGCTATGTGATTCGCCGCATCTTGCGTCGTGCCGTTCGCTATGCCTACACTTATCTCGGCCAGAAGGAAGCCTTCCTCTATAAACTGCTCCCCATCCTCATCGAAACAATGGGCGATGCCTATCCCGAACTCAAAGCCCAGCAGGAACTCATCCTCCGCGTCATGAAGGAAGAGGAAGAAGCTTTCCTCCGTACCCTCGAAACCGGCATGAAACGTATCTCCGACGTGATGGAGCAGACCCGCAAAGCCGGCAAAACCGTTGTCAACGGTGCCGAGGTCTTCACGCTCTACGACACCTACGGATTCCCCCTCGACCTCACCGAGCTCATCTGCCGCGAGAACGGCCTCTCGGTCGATGAAGAAGAATTCAACGTCAATATGCAGGCCCAGAAACAGCGTGCCCGCAATGCAGCTGCCGTCGAAAACGGCGACTGGGTCACCCTCAAGGAGGGCAACGAAGATTTCGTGGGCTACGACCTCACCGAGTGTGAGACCGAAGTGCTCCGCTATCGTTCCATCCGTCAGAAAAACAAGACTTTCTACCAGATAGTACTCGAACGCACACCTTTCTACGCCGAAATGGGCGGTCAGGTGGGCGACAAAGGTTGGCTCGTCTGCGGCGACGAGAAGACTCCGATCATCGACACCAAGCGCGAGAACAACCTCGCTGTCCACATCGTGGAGAAACTGCCCGCTGACATGTCGGCTACCTTCACAGCTCAAATCGACACCGAGGCACGTCTCGCTACGGCCAGCAACCACACAGCCACCCACATTCTCGACTATTGCCTCCGTCAGGTGCTCGGCACCCATGTGGAGCAGAAGGGTTCCTACGTGTCGCCGGAGAGCCTCCGTTTCGATTTCTCCCACTTCCAGAAAGTGACCGACGAACAGCTGCGCGAAGTCCAGACGATGGCCAACAGAATGGTACGTATGAACATCCCCCTCGAGGAACATCGCGACATGCCCATCGCCGAGGCCAAAGCCCTCGGTGCCATCGCCCTCTTCGGCGAGAAGTACAGCGACCGTGTGCGCGTTGTCAAATACGGTCCCTCCATCGAGCTCTGCGGCGGCACACATGTGGCTTCTACCGGACAAATCGGCATGATTCGTATCGTTTCCGAGTCTTCTGTCGCTGCCGGCGTACGACGTATCGAGGCCATCACGGGAGCCAAGTTGGAAGAGATGCTCAACGTGCAGCAAGACATGGTGGTATCGCTCCGTCAGCTCTTCAACAATACCCCCAACCTCGTCTCGACCATCGAGAATCTCATCCGCGAAGATGCCGACCTCAAGAAGGAAGTCCAGGATTTCCGTCGACAGCAGGTGGCCATGCTCAAGGAAAAACTGGCCGACATGGCCCAAACCGTCAACGGCCACGAAGTGATTCGTTACGTGGGTATGGCCAAACCCGATGATGCGAAGGATCTCGCCTTCCAGCTCCGCGCCGAGGCTCAGAACCGTGTCGTTGTGCTCGGCACCACCTACGATAACAAACCGCTCATCACAGTAGGTATCTCCGATGACCTCAAGGCCGCCGGACTCAATGCTTCTGCGCTCGTCAAGGAAGCTGCTCGCTTCATCCAGGGCGGCGGTGGAGGTCAGCCCCATTTCGCACAGGCAGGCGGACGCAACTCCGACGGACTGAATGCTGCCGTAGATACCGTTATCTCCAAACTCTGAAACCTCATGCCCAGATTTCTCAACCGTCATCTCACAGCTCTCCTCCTCTGCCTTTGCTTCGGTCTTGGAGTTTTTTCGCTCCAAGCCCAGCCCAAGGCCGGATGGGAAAAGACACAGCACGATTTCGGCAATATTCAGGAACAGGACGGTGACGTAACGGTCGATTTCAAATTCACCAATACGGGCGACAAACCGCTCATGATATTGCGATGCCAGACTTCGTGCGGCTGCACCACTCCCAAATATACCCGCAAACCCCTGAAACCCGGCGAAAGCGGTACCATCCAGGTCACCTACCACGCCAAGGGACGTCCCGGCGTATTCCAAAAGTCGGTCTATGTGTACGACAACTCGGAGCCCAACCACAAGTCAATGCTCCTCATCACGGGAAACGTCCTTTCCAATCGGCTTCCCGAGGAGAGTTTCTCCCACAGCATGGGTGCCGGACTCCGCGTCAAGAACCGTGCCCTCAATTTCTTCGATGTCTATCCCAACCGCGCCAACCGCACCCGTACGATGGATGTCTATAACGAAGGGACCGAGCCCATCCGTCTCACCTTCCGCAATGTGCCCAAGCACATCGCCATAGAATGTGAGCCCGAGGTGCTCCAACCCAAGACCGAGGGCAAGGTCATGGTCACTTTCCTTACCTCACGCTGCAAGGATTGGGGACTCCATCGCGACCGTTTCGAAGTCTATGTCAAAGGTCACGAGACACAAATGGAAGACAACACCATTGCTGTATCGGCCGACATTTGGGAAGATTTCTCCACGCTCTCACGAAAGGAACGCGATCAGGCTCCCCAGATTGAGGTTGAGGGCACATCCCTCGATTTCGGCGAGAACGATGAGCCCCGCTCTCAGGAGGTGTTGATTACCAACACAGGACGTTCGAAACTCCACATCCGCAAGATTCAGAACGACCTCCCCAAAGTGTTTGTCACCTCTGTGGCTGACCAGGTGGTCAAGCCCGGAGAAACAACGACGCTCACCATCCGCTTTGAACCGTCTCAGACTACCCTCCTCACCATCAACCACCACATCACCGTCATCACCGACGATCCCTCCAACTCGCGGGTTATTGTCAACATGACGGCTTCAAAATAAGGACGGATAAGTCGATTCAAATTGCAAACTCAAACTTGCAAGCAAACCTATTTCAGAACTTTTTTCCCCCGTTTTGGAAAAAAGTTCTGTTTCTTTTGTATAAATCTCCCATAAAAGACGTATCTTTGGGGTGCTGATTGGAAAAAATTATGCCTACTGCACTTTGCAATTCGCGTTTTTTTCCGGGCATCAAGGATTGAACGATAAATCAACTTAAAATATTAAAATAAATGGCTTATTTAACGAATGACAAATTGGTGATTGTCGGCGCAGCTGGCATGATTGGTTCTAATATGGCTCAGACAGCCCTCACGATGAAGCTCACCCCCAACATCTGTCTCTATGATGTCTATGCTCCCGGTCTCGAAGGTGTAGCCGAAGAAATGCGCCACTGTGGCTTCGAGGGCGCTAACATCACCGCTACTGTCAACGTCGAGGAAGCTTTCCGCGATGCCAAGTACATCATCTCTTCCGGCGGTGCTCCCCGCAAGGCCGGTATGACACGTGAAGACCTCCTCAAGGGCAACTGCCAGATTGCCAAAGAACTTGGCGAGAACATCCAGAAATATTGCCCCAATGTGAAGCATGTGGTTATCATCTTCAATCCCGCCGACCTCACCGGTCTTGTAACCATTCTCTACTCCGGCCTCAAGCCCGGACAGGTGACCACCCTCGCAGCGCTCGACTCCACCCGTCTTCAGAGCGCTTTGGCCAAGAAGTTCAACGTTCCCCAGTCCAGCATCAAGGGCTGCCGCACCTATGGCGGTCACGGCGAACAAATGGCTGTCTTCGGTTCGCAGGTGGATGTCAACGGACGTAAACTCTCCGACCTCATCGGCACTCCCGAGTTCACGGAACAGGAATGGGCCGACATGCGTCAGGCGGTCAACAAGGGAGGTGCCAAGATTATCGAACTCCGCGGCCGTTCTTCCTTCCAAAGTCCTTCTTACTGCTCGGTTGAAATGATTCGTGCCGTCATGGGTGGCGACGCTTTCCGTTGGCCCGCCGGAACATACGTCAACACCGGCAAGTACAACCACATCATGATGGCTATGAACACCGTCATGGATGTCAATGGTTGTCACTACGAGGAACCTCAGGGTACTCCCGAGGAAATCGCAGCACTCGATGCTTCCTACGAACATCTCTGCTCTATGCGTGACGAGCTCGTAAGCCTCGGCATCGTTCCTCCCACGACCGAGTGGAACAAGATTAATCCCAACCTCTGATTCTATCGAGGCGATTCCGATAATTCATACGTGCGCTTCCCCGTCGAGGCGCACGTTTTTTAACATAAAAGGTTATGAAAAACAAAACTCTCCTATTCGCTGTCATCGCTGTGGCTGTCGCCGCTTTGGCTTTCCTTGCCTGGAAAGTCTGGGACCAAAGCCGCACCATTGATGTTATGTCCGCCACTTTCCAGATGGAGAAAGAGGAGATGCTCGACGAGTACTCCGACCTCGCCATCCAATATGAAGGCTACAAACTCAACGTCAACAACGACTCGCTCGAACAGAAACTCGAAGACCAACGCATCAAAATTCAGCGCCTCGTCGATGAACTCAAGCAGACCAAAGCCGACGATGCCCGCAAGATTGCCGCCCTCAAGAAGGAACTCAAGACCGTGCGCGAGGCTTTGCGATACTACGTTGCCCAAGTCGATTCGCTCAACAAGATTAACCAAGCTCTTGTGGCCGAAAATTCCGAAGTGAAGGCACAGATTCAGCAGGTTCAGACAGACAACCGACAGATACGGCAGCAAAACCAGCAGCTCTCCGAACAGGTGTCTTTGGCCGCTCAGCTCACAGTCTCCGGCATTCGGGCCATAGCCGTCAACAGCAAGTCCAAGACTGTCGAAAGCCTCAAGAAGACCGAAGCTTTCCAAATTGATTTCACCATCAACGCCAACGTCACAGCCGAAATAGGCTCCAAGGACATCTACTGCTGCATCATCAAACCCAACGGAGACCTCCTCGTCAACGACCGCAGCGGCAAGTTCTCGCTCGACGGTTCAATGATCTCCTACTCAATGAAGAAAACCATAGAGTTCGGCGGACAGGAAACGCCCGTCACCCTCTATTGGAAACGCAACGAGGCTCTTTCTCCTGGCACCTTCGAATTCCACGTTTATGCCGACGGTTCCGAGATAGGTTCCACCACTCTCACTGTCAAGAAATGATTTCACCCGTATCGGCCGCCCAACGCATTTGGAGGTTCCTCACCCACGACCTCTGGCATCTCACCCCCGATGACCTGCGGGGCATTTGGCGCGTACCCGTCAATATCCTCAAGGCCCTCATCCTGAGCGTCAAGTTCTTCGTGCGCGACAACATGAGCGATAAAGCGTCGGCGCTCACCTACTACACCATCTTCGCCGTTGTCCCCCTCATGGCGCTTCTGTTGGCCATAGGCAAAGGTTTCAACTTCCAAGAAGTGCTCCAGCAGAATGTGCGCGACTACTTTCCCATGCAGCAGGAACTGGTCGATCAGGTCTTCGGCTTTGCCAACCGCTATCTTCAGCAGACCCACACCGGACTCATCATGGGCATCGGCATCGTCATGCTCCTTTGGGTGTTGATTTCGATGATAGGCAACATCGAGAATGTGCTCAACGGAATTTGGCAGCAGAAGAAGAGCCGTTCCACGCTGCGCAAGATTACCGACTACATCGCCATCATCCTCACCATTCCGCTTCTCATTATTCTCTCCAGCGGAGCCCAGATTTTCATCCAGGGCTTCCTCCGACAGGATGACGATGCTTTCCGTTTCATATCCACCGGACTGGTCACGGCGATACAATGGACACCTTGGGTTGTCACGATTCTGCTCTTCACAGCCCTCTACATCGTGATTCCCAACACCAAGGTGCGCTTTGTCAATGCCCTCATCGCCGGCACGATTGCCGGCATCGGATTCCAGGTTTTCCAAATGCTCTACATCAACGGCCAAATTTGGGTATCGCGCTACAACGCCATCTACGGATCTTTTGCCGCTGTACCTCTGCTCTTGCTGTGGATTCAGATGTCGTGGATTATCTGTCTCTACGGTGCCGAGCTTTGTTATGCGGCCCAAAATATCCGCAACTACGACTACGAAAGCGATGTCCAGAACATTTCCCGACGTTATGCCGACTTTGTGACCATCCTCATTGCAGCCAAAATCTACGCTTCCTTCCGGGGAACGGCTGCCTCTGCCGACACCTCCGAAGAAGCCTTGCTCACTACCGAGAATATCGGCAACCAGCTTCACCTGCCTTCCCGTCTGACCCAAATGTGCATCTCTACCCTCGCCGACAGCCACATCATTTGCGAGACCGTCAATCCCAACCATCCCGACATCCATGAGTGGATGCCCCGCAAGGACATCTCCGCCTATACCATCGGTGACCTCCTGCGCGACATCGACGAGAACGGCATCGAACGTTTCAACTACGGTTACGAGGAAACCTTCCCCCAGGAGTGGAAGACTCTCTTGAGTATGCGCCAAGCCCAATACGAGGCCGGTTCCGAAGCGCGTCTCTGCGATGTCCAGCTTCACGCACAGGAACTTCTCGACGAGACAGACAAAAAATAGGCTGCCGTTTTCCCGCCCCAAGGTTATCTGTTATTACTATCATCTGTCATCGTGTTATTTCCCATTTCAGACACCCTTCTCCACAAGATTCTCGCCACTGCCCTTTCGTCGGGCGGTTCCTATAGCGACATCTACTTTGAGCACAGTCGCGTAGGCTCTCTCGTCATGCAGAACGAAAACGTCAACCGAGCCGTCCTCAACGAAGACTACGGAGCCGGCATCCGTGTGGTCGATGGAGACCGCACAGGCTATGCCTACTCCGAGGTGCTCTCGCCCGAGCAACTCCTCCGGGCAGCCCGTACGGCTGCTGCCATCTGTGCTTCGGGCTCCCCTTCCCCTGTAGCCGCTGTCGGCTCATCGGGAGCGTCGGTGCCCTTCGGTCTCTATGGAGCCCGTCAATCCTGGTTGGAGGTCGATCCTTCGGTCTCTGTCATTCCCTGGATGCAATCACTTCGCGAGAAAACGCTGACCCTCGAACCACGTATCTCAACCCTCCAGATTTCCGTTTCGTGGCGCACCCAGCGCATCGCCCTTGTCAACAGTCTCGGCGACTTCATGGAGGAAGAGCGTCCTATGGCGGCTATTTCTGTCAATGCCGTCATTCGCGAGGGAACACGCACCGAGATGGCTGTCACCTCACGTTCCCTGCGTCAGGGCCTTGAGATTCTCTCCGACAGTCTTCAGGAGGAACTTTCCTCCCGCCTCATAGACAAACTCCGCTTCGCTCTCACTGCCATTCAGCCCCACGGAGGCGAAATGCCCGTAGTGATGGCCGCAGGAGCCTCCGGCATTCTGCTCCACGAAGCCATCGGACACGCCTTCGAAGCCGACTTCAACCGGCGCGGCGAATCCGTCTTCTCCGACCGCCTCGGACAAATCGTCTGCGACCCCGACATCTCGGTCGTTGACGACGGTACCGTACCTTCTGCACGGGGTTCCGTCCATTGGGATGACGAGGGTGTGCCTTCCCAGAAGACATTCATCGTGCGTCAGGGATGCCTCGAAAGCTTTCTCCACGACCGTATCTCTGCAGCCCACTATGGTGTAGAACCCACCGGAAACGGGCGGCGCGAATCTTTCCGTACGCTCCCCCTCCCGCGCATGCGCAATACTTATATGGAGGCAGGCTCTGCCACCGAATCCGACCTCATCGCCTCTGTTCCCCAAGGCATCTACGTCAAGGACTTCTCCAACGGACAGGTCCAAATCGGTGCCGGTGACTTCACCTTCTTTGTCAAGAGCGGCTATCTCATCGAGAACGGCCGACTCACCCAACCCGTCAAGGACATCAACATCATAGGCAACGGCCCGCAAGCTTTGGCCGACATCCACGGGGTGGCCGACAACCTTGTCATCGACCACGGAACCTGGATTTGCGGCAAGGCCGGACAATCCGTCCCCGTCACCTGCGGAATGCCGTCCGTCCTCGTCTCCCGCCTCAATGTCGGCGGTATCTGACACGGGGAGCCCCTCGAAATGACAACTTATCGAAATATCGAAATATCGTGATATCGAAATATCAAAATCTCGAAATAACGAAATAACAAAACTAAAAAACATCGTGAATCCCACCACTCGCGACATCACCCTCTCCGCACTCCGAACAGCGCTGTCGAGCGGAGCTCAGGCCGCACGAATCGAATATCTTTGGATGGATCAAACCACACTCCAGTCCACCGACCTCACACTCACACAGCTGCAGCGCAGTTCCGCGTCGGCCCTCCAGATGACCTTATGGGTTGACGGACGTGTAGGTTCCTATTCCACCAACCGGCTCGATGCCGACAATCTGCGTTCCTTCATAGCCGGCAGCATCGCCAATACGCGGCTGCTCAATCCTGACCCGGACCGCACCTTGCCCGACCTCTCGCGCTGCTACAGCCTCAAGCCGAATCTTGCGCCCTCGCTTGGCAACTACGACGGCACCTTGGCCGACCTCGACATTGAGACCCGCAAACGCATCCTCGCTGCCGTGCCCCATACTCTGCTGGGCACAGACCCGCGTATCATCAACGTCACCGCCAATTGGAACGACCGTGTGGGCGGACGTTATGTTGTCGATTCTCAAGATTGGGAAGGACTGCAGCTCATTTCGAGCATCGAACTCGACTGTCAGGTGGCTTGCTGTGTGCCGGGCACAGACCGAAAGCCGTCCGATGACTGGTATGAGATGTCCTTCTCGCCCACCGGTTTCGACGAGGCGCTGGCATCCTCCATTGCACGCAATGCCATGCGGCTTGTGCTGCCCAAACTCGAGCCCGACGCAGGCCCAGTACCTGCCGGACGCTACAAAGTGCTTATGCGTCCGCGATGGGTGTGCCGCGTCATCGACCCTTTGCTCAACGCCCTGACGGGCACCGCCCTTTTCATGGAGCGTTCCTTCCTCTTGGGCCGTCTCGGCCAGCGCATCACCTCTCCCCTGCTCACACTCACCGACCGGCCTCATCAGCAAGGAGCGATGGGTGCATCGTGGTTCGACTTCGAGGGGGTGGCCACATGCGACCTCGACATCATTCGCGAGGGCGTGCTCTCCACCTACTACATTTCGACCTACAATGCCCGCAGACTGCACACTGCCCCCACTGTCGGGGAACCCATGGTAGTCTGTATGACACCGGGGACAAAATCTGCCACAGACATCGCAGCCTCAGCCGGCGATTTCATCGACATCACGGGATTCCTGGGCGGTAACCACAATGACGTTACGGGCGATTTTTCGTTCGGGATTGAAGGCATGCTGTGGAAGCAGGGGAAACCCGTTCGGTCCGTCTCCGGCATCAATATCACAGGCAATCTTCTCGACCTTTGGCAGCATGTCCTTGCCATCTCTTCCGACCGTGAGGAAATCAACGACTCCTTTCTGGCAACCGTACTGTTCGATGATGTCAGCGTAGGTTGAGCGGGGTCTGCGGCCCGAAGTTTTGTCACCTCGGCTTTCCAAAACTCCGTTTTTGGCGTTAAAATACGGCCTTTATTGCATTTTGGAGCCGTTTCGTTTGGCTGTCTCCGCTTTTTTGTTTATCTTTGCACCCGCAAAACAGAAAAGAGCCCTCACGGGCATCTCTGCAATGCGCTTACGATCGGGATTTAGCTCAGTTGGTTAGAGTACGCGTCTGGGGGGCGTGAGGTCGTGCGTTCGAGTCGCATAATCCCGACCAAAAACAAGAAAGTCGCTGTTTCCACAGCGACTTTCTTTTTCCCTCCCTGTCCTTTCCAAATATAAACAGCTCCGTGTGGGGCATGAGTCCCCGGAGGCGGTGTCGAATTGAAACTTTGAGCTTATTCCTCCACTTCGTCCAGATGGAAGACTTCGTTGAGTTCGACGACATTGTAGGCCGAAAAATAGCCGAGACAGCCGCCCGAGAAATTCTGAATGGGATTGGTTCCGGCGCTTGACATGGTCTGCATGGAATAGAAGTAATCGTAGGAGCGGCGGTCGATGGAACGGATTTCCACCGTCACCCGCGTGTTTTCCTGCAAAGCATCGGAATCGCCGTCCTTGATATCGTCCTCCGAACAGCAATGGAAGAGTTGCTGCAACTCCTGTCCCGGGCCGTGTTCGTCGCTGAGCACTGCCCACCTGTAACCGATTCCGTTGCGGTAAATATGCATGAAATAGTAGTTCACCTCTCCCGGAATATCGTCAATCTTGAGTTCTGCAAAAAGGATTCTCCTTCCCACCATTTCTTTCCATACAAAACGGAATCCGGAAGGCCGGGGAGCCCGCTGCATCGTGCTTTGCGAAGAAAAACGATGGCCTTCTACTTCGATGTCGAGGGTGTAGGTGTTGGGAAAGATGCCTTTCACCTTCGAGAAATATCTTCCTCGCCCTTCGTAGCTCAGTGTATCGAGAACCTCGCCGTCGCTGGAGAGCACCATGACTGCGCCTGCAACCTCATACTGATAGGAGTCGTTATCGGTGACAGGCTGTGTAGTGCTTAGCCTCACTATGGTGTTGTCCTGCGTCATGCGGGCTTCCACCACATACTTTTCGGCGGTCTCGTGATAGTCGAGATTGATTTCTTTTTCGCAGGAAACCAATAGGAGGCCTGATATATATAATAAGGAGAGACGGGATGTTTTCATTTTCGCTACCATTTGAGATTGAACGACACGGAGGGTACAATTCCGAAGAGGCTGTATTGTTTGGCTTTGGTTCCGCGTCCGTAGGTACTGTCCTCGAAACGGATGAGCCACGGGTTATAACGATTGTAGAGGTTGAAGATGCCGAAATTCCATTCGCGCGTCAACTTTCCTCCGGCCATCTTGCGACTCCACACGGCACCGATGTCCAAGCGATGGTAGTCGGGCGCGCGATAGCCGTTCCTTTCGGCATAATAATAGATATAGTTGTCGATGAGCTGATACTTGGCACTGGGAGCGGTGAAGGCCTGTCCGGTATTGAACACCCAGGTAGCGCTCAGTGTCCAGGCGGATGAGAGCCTGTAGGTGAGTACCACATTGATGTCGTGACGCCTGTCGTTGTTGGCATCGTACCACTCCCCTCCGTTGATTCCGTCGATGCGAGTCTGACTCCAAGCCAGTGTATAGGACAGCCAGCCTGTAAGACGTCCGGTATTCTTGCGCACACACAATTCCACGCCGTAGCTTCTGCCCTCACCGGTGAGGAGGAGACGCTCGATTTCGATGGCAGACGCAAAGTTGACTCCGTCGCGATAGTCGGGGACATTGTTCACATGGCGATAGTAGCCTTCGACCGAGACATCGTAATCCTGCCCTTCCGTCATCCAGAAGAATCCGGCACCCACCTGATCGGCATGTTGCGGACGTAGCAGATTGGTGCTGATTGTGTAGCGGTCGAAAGGCGTGGATGTATCTTGATTTCTGAGGGCATGGATGTTCTGCGTCATGCGGCTGTATCCTGCCTTGAGGCTCCACTGCGGCTCCGCTTTCCAGAGGAAAGAGACCCGGGGCTCGAGACTGACCCAAGTCTTCACGGGACGGTACTCCTTGCGCTGGTGGAGCCATGTGATGTTGCCATCCTCGTCGATGTCGTAATAATATGTGCCGCCAAGGGCCGAGAAAGCATTGAGCCGCATACCTGCCGACAAGGTGAATCTCCCGTTTGGGGAAACCCAGAGCCAGTCGGCCCAGGCACTGTTGTCCCACCCCTTTCTCTGCTCCTTCTGATGGTCATCCAAAATTTGCCACTCGGCCGACATCACGTCGCTGAGCATCGTCTGTGCTCCCAGGTTGAATTTTTGGCCGAAAGCTTCTATTTGGGCGTTGTGTTGCAGTCCGTAGTGGCGGATGTGGCCGCTGTAAGCCTGATCCGTATCCATGAGACGGATGCTGTTGTCCATGTCGTAGGACGAAGCGAAGAACGAGGTTCGCGACTCGGAACGCTGTCCCATACGATGCATCCACTGGAGGCTGGCCGTCATGTTGCGCCATTCGACAGAGACGAGGTCACTCAATGCCGTCTTGTCCTTGCTTATGAACCCCGAGAGTTGCAGACGGTTGCGTCCGTCGATTTCCCAATTGAGTTTCAGATTGGTGTCATAGAAATAGAGTTCGTTGTTGCGATAGTCGTCAAACATCTTGAGGAAGAGGTCTGCGTATGAACGGCGGGCATTCAGGAGGACGCTCAGTTTGTCACGGACGATGGGGCCTTCTGCGGACGCTTTGGCCGAGAGCAGTCCGATACCCACATTGCCACCCCAGGCGTCAGCCCGTCCGGCACGGCCTGTGATGTCGAATATGGCCGATGACGCGCCGCCGTATTGGGCGGGCACAAGCCCCTTGTAGAGGGTGGCGCCCGACAGCGCATTGTCGTTAAAGGCCGAGAAGAGACCTGCCAAATGCCCCACACTGTAAACGGGAGCTTTGTCGAGCAGGATGCTGTTCTGGGCTGCTGTACCGCCTCTGACTTGGAAGTTGCTCGAAGCATCACTCTCGGCTTTCACGCCGGGCAGGAGTTGCAGCGAACGCATCACATCGGCCTCACCGAAGAGCGCAGGACGGCTCGTGAGTTCCTTCACCTGCATCTGTTCGGTGCCCAGTTGCAGAGAACTCACACGCTGCTCGGCCGTATGAGCCGTGACAATCACCTCCTGCAGCTCCTCTTCCTTGACCTTTGTGGAGTCGGAAGGAGCTGTAGCAGACATTGCAGTGAGTGCTGTCAACAGTAAAAACAAGCCGTTCATGCTGCAAAGATACACCATATTTTCGAACAATCCAAATATTTTGGCCGGAAAAATACATGTTTTTTATCTTTTTTCCTCAAAAAAACGAGACTTTGCGACTGAGTTGCAAAAGATTTGCCCTATCTTTGCCCCGAAAAATGAAATTAAACAAGTCATGTCATGGATAAAAATCAACGAATCAAAACGGGACGTATCTTCGCAGCTGCCCTCTTGCTTGCTGTGGCCGTAGCCATCGAAAAGACAGTGTCACTGCCTCTCTGGCAAGTGCTGCTCATCTATCTTGTGCCCTATCTCACGGCAGGCTACGATGTGATAGCCGAAACGCTGGAAAACTTCAGCGGAGACTCAGGAGAAGGACATGCTCACGACGAAGAGGAAGCGGAGGGCAAAAGCTGTGACCGAGAAGAGGGTGGACATTGCCACTGTCACGCTCACGGCGAAAGCTGGTGGAGGGGGATATTCGACGAACATTTCCTCATGACTGTAGCCACAGTAGGAGCACTCCTGATAGGGTTCCTACCGGGTGCCGAAGCCCAGTTTGCAGAGGCCGTAGCCGTTATGCTTTTCTTCCAGATAGGCGAACTGCTCGAAGACTTTGCCGAAGACAACAGCCGGCGGAGCATCTCCGGACTGATGGACATCCGTCCCGACATTGCCCATCTGGCAGGTCCCGGCGGAGCACTCACGGACGTAGCTCCCGAAATCGTGAAGGCCGGCGACACGGTGCTTGTGAAGCCCGGCGAACGCATCCCTCTCGACGGGACGGTGACAGAAGGCGAGACCACTGTCGATACCGTTGCCCTCACGGGAGAAAGTGTGCCACGGCGTGCCGTTGCGGGAGACACCGTTCTGTCGGGATGCGTCAACCTGAGCGGTGCCGTGAAAGTGTGCGTGACAAAGGTTTTCGGCGAGAGTACCGCATCCAAGGTGCTCAATCTGGTGGAGAATGCCGCCGAACACAAATCGAAGAGCGAACATTTCATCACCAAGTTTGCACGTATCTATACGCCGGTCGTCGTGGGCCTAGCTCTGTTGACGGCTGTCGTGCCTCCCCTGATAGCGGGCGGAGGGGGATGGAGCGTCTGGCTCTACAGGGCACTCACGTTCCTGGTGGTGTCGTGTCCGTGTGCATTGGTGATTTCCGTACCGCTCACTTTCTTCGGCGGCATAGGCGGAGCATCGCGCAAGGGTATATTAATCAAAGGAGCAAACTATATCGAAACGCTGTCCAACGTCAAAACCGTTGCCCTCGACAAGACCGGTACCATTACTCACGGTGTGTTTGAAGTGTCGGCTGTCCACGGCAACAAAGGATGTCAGCCGGAAACCGGCGACAAGAAACTGCTCCACATAGCTGCTCACGCCGAACGCTACTCCACCCATCCGATAGCACACAGCCTGCGCGAGGCATATCCCCACGAGTCTGACGATTGCCTCGTCGAGGACATAACGGAGGTGGCCGGCCAAGGCGTGAAGGCAAGTATCAACGGGGAGACCGTGAGCGTAGGAAACAGCCGCCTGATGGAGGCTGTCGGTGCAGATTGGAAGGCGTGTGAAAAAACCGGCACCATCGTCCACGTGGCTGTGGGCGACCGATATGCGGGTCATATCGTGGTGAGCGACCGCGTGAAGGAAGATGCAGCAGCGGCTGTCGAAGCCTTGCGTCGTGCCGGTGTGCAACGTCTCGTAATGCTGACGGGCGACAAAGCCGACACGGCTGCCGACATAGCCCGGACGGTGGGAATCACCGAATACCGTGCCGAATTGCTTCCCGGCGACAAAGTGTCCGCTGTGGAACAACTGCTCGCCGAACGCAACAACGAGAATGAAGCGGTAGCCTTCGTGGGCGACGGCATCAACGATGCACCCGTGTTGGCCCGTGCCGATGTGGGCATCGCAATGGGCGCGCTGGGGAGCGATGCGGCCATCGAAGCCGCCGATGTGGTGCTCATGGACGACTGTCCCTCCAAGATAGCCACAGCCATTGACACTGCACGCCGCACAATGGCTATCGCCCGCCAGAACATCGTGTTCGCCATCGGCATCAAGATTATCGTTCTGCTGCTCGCCTTCGTCGGAATGGCCAACTTATGGATGGCCGTATTTGCCGACGTGGGTGTTACTGTCCTCTGCATTCTCAATGCTACTAGAACGCTGAAAACCTGAAACCTGAAACCTGAAACTTGAAACCTGAAACCTGAAACTTGAAACCCCGCCCCCTTCCCAGCCTCTCCCCAGCCCTCCCCTAAAGGGAAGGGAGTAGGGAGAGGCTGCTTGATAATGTGTCGTTTTCCGGGAGGAAAACTTCAAAATCGGACATATTGCAACCGATTTTGACAAAAAAAGCGGAAAATATTTTGACATTTGAAAAAAAAACATTATCTTTGCATCGTTTTTCAGAAAACGCATTATTATAAATCCAATCAATTTATCTATGGTTAAACTCTTCTCATTCGAATGGGTCAAGAGGACGACTGTCTTCCTGACAATGCTTGCGACCCTCTTGACAGCCGCAGCCCAGACGAAGACCATCAAGGGTACGGTAACCGATGCAGAATTCGGCGATCCCCTCACGGGCGCTACCGTCAAAGCGGTAGGCTCGACCGAAGGAACGACAACCGATTTCGACGGCAACTTTACGCTCACCCTTCCTGCCTCCGTCAGCCAAGTTACAGTATCATACGTGGGATATGTTGCCCAAACGCTTCCCGTAAGCAGCACAATGAAAATCAAGTTGTCGCCCAATCAGGAAGTGCTCGACGATGTAGTGGTTATCGGCTACGGTACCGCACGCAAGAGCGACCTGACAGGTTCGGTGGCAACAGTCACGGCCAAGGACTTCAACAAAGGCCTCGTCACCTCTCCCGAAGGTCTTATCAACGGAAAGGTGTCCGGCGTGCAAATCATGACCAACAGCGGTTCGGTGACGGGCGGCTCGACGATACGTATTCGCGGCGGTGCGTCGCTCAATGCGTCCAACGATCCCCTCATTGTGCTCGACGGCGTACCGTTGGAACAGGGAGGCATCTCCGGTAACTCGAGCAATTTCCTGGCACTCATCAACCCCGCCGACATCGAGTCGATGACCGTACTCAAAG
The DNA here is from genome assembly GCA_937899265.1 of uncultured Bacteroidales bacterium. Lineage (GTDB taxonomy): Bacteria > Bacteroidota > Bacteroidia > Bacteroidales > UBA3663 > Liminaster. Next base: position 27,619 of record CALBPV010000067.1, on the reverse strand, counting down.
ACGCTTCTTCGACGGCCATCTACGGTTCGCGCGCTTCCAACGGTGTCATCATCATCACGACAAAGAAGGCATCGGAGGGCAAGGTGAAATTCTCTTTCAATACTACCGAATCGTTCTCGACCCTGACCCGCACGCCCGACATGCTGTCGGCCTCGGACTTCAGCCGTGTAATCCGTCGCGACGGCACAGCCGCCCAACAGGCGCTCCTCGGCACCTCCGACACCGACTGGAACGATGAAGTTTATCACACCGGCTGGGGTACCGACAACAATATTTCGGCCTCGGGCAAGATGGGCTTTCTCCCCTTCCGCGCCTCGGTGGGCTACTCCCAACAGAGCGGTCTCGTGCGCGGTGACGAGATGAAGCGTGTCACAGGCAACATTGTGCTCTCGCCCTCCTTCTTCCAAGACCACCTCAAGGTGAAAGTCGATGCCAAGGGAACCTACAACCGCAACTCGTTCTACAATGGTTCGGCCATTTGGGCAGCAGCCGCTTTCAACCCCACGATTCCCGTCTATGCCGACAACGGTAGCCTCACCTACACAGATGCCAACGGTCAAAGTCGCACGGTCAAGGCCTTCGGCGGATACAACGAAGCCCTCGACAACACGGGAAATCCCGTCAACGGTTCGGTCAAGAATCCCCGGGGTCTGGTCGATCAGTATTGCTCCAAGTCGGACGTGTCCCGCTTCATCGGCTCCATCGACCTCGACTACAAGATGCACTTCCTCCCCGACCTGAAAGCCCACGTCACCGCAGCGTTGGATTGGGCCAAAGGCAAGGGTGATATCTATGTTCCCTACGAGGCAGCATCCGGCTACACAACCCACGGCTCGGACTACAGCTACGGTCCACAGAAGAGTCAGAACCGTCTCCTCACGGCCTACCTTAATTATAATAAGATGTTCGATGCCATCAAGAGCAACCTCGATGTCACGGCCGGTTACGACTATCAGTACTGGAAAACAACGACGCCTTTCTACGAGACCTACAATACGCTCCATGAGGTGCTTTCCACTTCTGCCGCTTCCGACCAGCGTCATACCTTGATATCGTGGTACGGACGTCTCAACTACAGCTACGACGGACGCTATCTCCTCACCGCTACCATACGTCGCGACGGTACCTCCCGCTTCTCCAAAGACAATCGCTGGGGCACCTTCCCCTCTGTGGCCCTCGGATGGGTAGTCTCCCAGGAGAAATTCCTCAAGGAGAACCCCGTGCTCTCCAACCTCAAACTCAAAGTTTCCTACGGTGTGACGGGTCAGCAGGACCAGATTGGCAACTATGCCTATCTCCCCGTCTATACGCCTTCCGTGGCCGGTTCTGAGGCTCTGATGGGCAACAGCTGGTACTATACCTATCGTCCCGAAGCCTACGATGCCAACCTCAAGTGGGAGACCACCAAGTCTTGGGATTTCGGTTTCGACTACGGATTCTGGGACAACCGCATAACCGGTTCGTTCGATTTCTACACCCGCAAGACCGAAGACCTGCTCTCGACGGTTCCCTCGGCTGGCGGCACCAATTTCGCCAAATCCATTCTCACCAACGTAGGCAATGTGGACAGCCGGGGCGTGGAATTCTCCGTCAACCTCACGCCCATACAGACCGACAACTGGCAGTGGGACCTCTCCTTCAATGCCACCTGGCAGGATGTCAAGGTCAAGAACCTCTCCCTCTTCGAAGGAAACGGTGTAACGTCTATGGCTGCGGGACCCTGGATTGACTCCTATCAGTTCCAGCGCCTCACCGAGGACTATGCTCCCTACACTTTCTATCTCTATCACCAGCTCTACAACGAGGATGGCAAGCCTATCGAAGGTGCATACGCCGACATCAGCGGCGACGGAAAAATCGACTCCGACGACCTCTACCATTGCCACAGCATTGCTCCCGACTGGATTTTCGGTCTCTCCACTTCGCTGCGCTGGAAGAAACTGAGCCTCAGCACCTCCTTCCGTGCCAATGTAGGCAACTACGTCTATAACGGCATGGCCATGAACACAGGTGCCTGGGAGACGGTTTCCTACAACTCCTTCCAGCTCAACAACCTCAATGCCAGCTATCTCGACACACGTTTCCAGAAACGTCAGTATCTCTCCGACTACTGGCTCGAGAATGCTTCGTTCCTCAAGTGCGACAACATCAACCTGGCCTACGATTTCGGCGAAATCGGAAAACGTGTACGCCTCAACGCCAGCGTGATGTGTCAGAACGTGTTCACCGTTACCGGCTATTCAGGCACCGACCCCGAAGTCAGCAACGGCATGGATGTTTCTTTCTATCCCCGTCCGCGCACTTGGTCGCTTTCCATCGGTCTTCAATTCTAAACGATATTAACAATGAAACTCAGATATTCATCCATTCTCTTAGCAACGTTGGTCGCCATGGGCTCCTGCACCGGAGACCTCGACCAGTTTCCTCATGAGGAGACTACGTCCAACGATGTTTACACCACACTCGACAACTATCGTGCGGTGCTGGGCAAGATTTACACGTCGATGACGGTGAACGGTCAGGGCAAGGGCGGTGACAATGCAGACCTGTCGTCCAACATGGGACAGGACTACATGCGCTCCTATTTCAACCTCCAGGAATGCGGCACCGACGAGATGGCCTCCACCTGGCTTTCGGGCGACAAGGTGAGCGACCTCACCTATCTCTCGTGGGATGCCAACGACCCCTGGGTAGCCGACATGTACTACCGCATCTACTACAACATCACGCTCACCAACGAGTTCCTCCGTTACTGCACCGACGACAAGATTCAGTCGCTCGGAGCCGAGGAAATGAAGCACTTCAAGGCCGAAGCCCGATTCATGCGTGCCCTTTTCTACAGCCACGCTCTCGACTTCTTCCGCAACATTCCCTTTGTGACCGAAGCCGACCCCATCGGCTCCTACACGCCTCCCTGCTACACGCCTGCCCAGACATTCGCTTTCATCGAGAGCGAGCTCAAGGAGATTGTCGACGACCTCTACCCCGCTGCCGAATGTCCCTACGGACGCGCTTCCCAAGGCGCTGCCTTCACCCTGCTGGCCAAACTCTACCTCAACGCAGAGGTTTATATCGGTGAGTCCAGGTACAACGAGTGCATTCAGGCCTGTCAAGAGGTGGAAGGTCAGGGCTATACCCTCCATGCCGACCGCAAGCAGCTCTTCAACGCCGACAACCACCTCCGCACCGACGAGATTATCTTTGCTCTCCCTGTCGATGCCGAACACAACGTGTCATGGGGTGCCACAACCTATTTGGTCTGCGGACAGGTGTCCAACACATCGGCCCTTCAGGTACCCGCCGATTACGGCATTACCTCCGGCTGGGGTATGTTCCGCGTTCGCGGAGAATTGCCGGCCAAGTTTGCCAATGACGATCCCCGCGCCGAGTTCTTCACCGACGGACAGACTCAGTATCTCGATGTGATTGACGACCAGAGTCAGGGCTATTTCTGCGAAAAGTGGAGCAACCTCACCGATGCCGGCGAGGCAGCCTCCAACACGGCTGACGGCGGTGTCAACACCGACTATCCTCTCTTCCGCCTCGCCGATGTCTATCTCATGGAAGCCGAGGCCGTGCTGCGCGGCGGCACAAGCATGTCTTCCGATGCTGCCCTTGCCAAGGTAAACGCCCTGCGCGAACGTGCCTGGGGCAATACCGACGGAAACATCGGAACCTCCGAGCTCTCGCTCGACTTCATCATCGACGAACGCGCCCGCGAACTTTATCTCGAGGGTTATCGCCGTACCGACCTCATCCGTTTCGGTCTCTTCACCACCAATGCCTATCTCTGGCAGTGGAAGGGCGGTGTCAAGAACGGTGCCGCTGTAGATAACAAGTACAACATCTACCCCATCCCCTTGACGGAACTTACGGCCAACCCCAATCTCTCCAACCCTAACTATTGATGGCTATGAACAAGATATTTTCTTTCCGCAATGTCTTCAACTCCCTTCTGGCGCTCATCGCTGTTCCGGGTCTCTTCTCGGCATGTGATGACGACTTGGAACAGGCTCGCGTCACAGGATTCGAAGCTTCCCAACTCATCGCTTCGGCCTCGGAGGTGACGCTCTCGCTCGAGAACAGCAATCAGGTAGTGCTCTCCTTCGCTTGGAACAAGCCTGAACTGCTTTCTTCCGACCGGACGCTGCCCGTCACCGACGGCCTCGTTTCAGCCGCATTGCAGGCTTCTGCCTCGCAGTCCTTCGACTCCTATCAGGAGACTGTGACCACCTCTCTCTCGCTGGCCTATACGGGCTCTGCCCTCAACACCCTGGCCAAGGATCTCGGCCTACCCGCCGACGTGGCTTCAACGGTCTGGTTCCGTCTCGCCACAACCGAAGGTGCCAATCTCGAACCCGCCTACAGTAATGTATGCGCCGTAGAGATAACTCCCTTCACCATCTATATGACCGACCTCCTCGTGCTCAATGCCTCCAAGACTGATACTTTGGCTGTGCTCCATTCTCCTGACGAGAACGGTGTCTATACCGGCTGGATGCATGCCACCGCATGGCTCAACTGGTGGGGCATAGAGAACGACGGCACCGTTTGGGGCAATGCTCCCGTGGACGGACAGGCCTTCAAGGCTGCCACCTCCTCCGAAGGCGCCTGGAACTTCTGGTTCCCCGACGGCGGAGGCGACTATTATGTCACCCTCGACACCAAGCAGAAGGAGTGGTACTGCACCCTCATCACGGCCATCACCGTCAACGGCAATGACCTCAGCTACGATGCCAAGCACGACCGTTGGACTTACTTCGGCACCTTCGCTGCCGGAACATCGCTCAGCCTCGCTGCCGAGACCAAGTCGTGGAACTACTCCACCCAGACTGCCGCCGATGCTGCCCAAGCCGGACAGATGGATATTGCCTTCACCGGCTCCATTTCTGCCGACGGCGAATACACTGTTGTCGTGGCTCCCGACGAGGAAGGCGACCTTCTGGTAAGCATCGTGGAAGGCGAAATCAAGGATGAACCTCAGGGCGGAACACCCATCCCCGACGAACTCCTAATCTATCAGACCGACCAGACGACCTTGCTCGCCACCATGAAAGCCGGCGAGAGCGGTGTCTATACCGCCAAGATTGTGGCCTCCCAGTGGCAGAACTTCCTGCTATACGATGCCGAGAACGACATCTGGTACGGCTCAGATCCCGCCGACCAGTACGGACTCACCGACTCCGGCTACTGGAACATCTGGACCAACGATGACTACGACAACGGTTCTGTCATTGAAATCACTGTCAACCTCAACACCCTCAAGTGGAGCTACGTACCTGTCACGATGCCCGCTACGCTGGACCTCTACGACAGCAACAAGGCTGAACTCAAGGTGTCACTCCAGCCAGGCGACAAAGCCGGCGTTTACACCGGTGTCTATGCGGCACAGCAGTGGGAGAATTTCCTCGCCTACGATGCTGCCAACGACATCTGGTACGGCTCAGACCCCGCCAACCAGTACGGCCTCGCCAGCGCTGACTACTGGAACATCTGGGTCAACGACGACTTCACGTCGGGCGACAACATCACCCTCACGTTCGATATCCTCAACCTCACGTGGTCCTACACCGTCGGAGGTCAAGATACGCCCGACAATCCCGATGAACCCGATACGCCGGATGAGACTCCGATTCCCTCCCGTCTGTCCATCTACAACACCGACAAGGAGACGCAACTGGGCGAGATGTGGAGCGCCGGCGAAGGTGTCTTCTACGGACGCATCGTCGCCTCCCAGTGGCAGAACTTCCTACTCTACGATGCCGAGAACGACATCTGGTACGGCTCCGATTCGTCCAACCAGTACGCCCTCTCGTCTGCCGACGGATTCTGGAACATCTGGTCCAACGACGATTACGAAGACGGTGCAGTCATTGGCATCACAGCCAACCTCAACGACCTCTCGTGGTCCTATGCAGCCATTTCCATGCCCTCCGTCGTCTATATCTACGACCAAGGTCGCGAGAACCAGCTTCTCGCCTTGGAAGCCGGTTCGGCTACGGGCATCTACACCGGTTCGATGTCACCCACAGCCTGGCAGAACATCTATTTCCGCGATGCAGACAATGATCTCTGGTACGGCTCTCATCCCACGTCCGAGGGACAGTACAAGCTCTCGCCCTTCGAGGGCTTCTGGAGCATCTGGTTCAACGACGATGTCGATGGCTCCACTCCCGTCACCGTGAGCGTTGACCTTCTCAATCTTTCATGGTCTTATTCTAAATAAAGTATGGTATGAAACTTATGAATATTTTCTCTACAGCTCTTGCAGTGCTCGCCCTCGCGGTGAGCCCTGCATGCAGCGATGACAATAATGTGCAGCCCCAAGAGTCACCCTCCTACGACATGACGGGCTTTGCCAAGGGTGCCGACCTGTCGTGGGTCACCGAAATGGAAGCTGCCGGCTATAAGTGGTACAACCGGGCAGGCAGCGAGACCGAATGCCTTGCCCTCATGCAGCAGATGGGCATGAACTCCGTGCGTCTGCGTGTGTGGGTCAATCCCGAGAAGGGATGGTCCGGCAAGGGAGACGTCATCGCCAAGGCTTGGCGTGCCTCCCAACTCGGTTTCCGCATCATGATTGACTTCCACTATTCCGACACGTGGGCCGACCCCGGCCAGCAAACAGTGCCCGCCGCCTGGCAAGACTTCGACCTCAATCAGATGAAGGCTGCTGTGGCCGACCATACCACCGATGTGCTCTCCGCCCTCAAGGCTCTCGGCATCGCCGTGGAATGGGTGCAGGTGGGCAATGAGACACCCGATGGATTCCTTTGGGAACTGGGACGCGCCTCCACCCACCCCGACAACTTCGCCGCCCTCGTCAATGCCGGCTACGATGCCGTCAAGGCCGTCTATCCCGAGGCCCTCGTCATCGTCCATGTCGATAAGGGCGACAACCTCTCCCGCCATCAGAACCTCTTCGACAAACTCAAGAACAACGGCGGCAAATGGGATTGCATCGGCATGTCTCTCTATCCCTCAGACAACGACTGGGAGACCCTGACCGACAACTGCCTCTCCAACATCAGTGCCCTCGCCTCTCGCTACAACTGCAAGGTCATCCTCTCCGAGATAGGCATGGACTATAATGCAGCCCACGCCGGCGATTTCGTGACCAGGATTCTCAAAGGTGCCAAAGCTCTCGAACCCTGTCTCGGAGTGTTCTATTGGGAACCTGAATGCTACAATTGGAACGGATACCTCAAAGGTGCCTTCAATACCGACGGAACGCCCACAGCGGCCCTCGATGCCTTTGCCGAATAAAGGAGACAAAAACTTGAAACTTGAATCCTGAAACTTGAATCCTGAAACTTGAAACCCCGCCCCCCCTACTCCCTTCCCTTCAGGGAGGGGCTGGGGAGGGGCTGGAGGTAGGCTGCTTGAAACCTGAAACATGAAACCTGAAACCTGCCCCGTTAATAACTTTGACCTTGGACCTTAGACCTTTGACCTTAGACCTTAGACCTTTGACCTTTGACCTTTGACCTTGGACCTTAGACCTTTGACCTTTGACCTTGGATCTTCGACCTTTGACCTTCGACCTTCGACCTTCGACCTTTGACCTTCGACCGACCTTCAAGGGAGGGCTGGGGAGAGGCTGCCATATTGCATTGCCCCTGTAGAGGCTCCAAATTGTCCATCGTCCGACGATAGAGGTGTGGAATACTTTTTTCGGGTCCATCGTCCGACGATAGAGGTGTGAAAACTTTTTTCGGGTCCATCGTCCGACGATAGAGGCTTGGAAATCTTTTTTCGGGTTCATCGTCCGACGATGGAGGCTCGGAAATCTTTTTGCGAGTCCATCGTCCGACGATAGAGGCCTGGAAATCTTTTTGCGGATCCATCGTCCGACGATGGAGGCTCGGAAATCTTTTTGCGGGTCCATCGTCCGACGATGGAGTCATTGGTGTCAAATCAAAAAGAAAAAGACGATGTCTCTTCACAGAGCCATCGTCCCGCAAATTATATGAAAAAGCTTGAAAAGGATAAGTGAGTGCCAGTTTTACTCTTTGAAACACTCATGAAAATGTCCTCACGGTCACTCTCATGTTCAAAGAACTGAAGCAAACACTAAAAACATAAACACACATTCGTTTTTTACCAAAGGGCAGATGAAGCGTTTTGCCGCCTCATCTGCGATATCGGGGATTGCAATTCAATCGTCCATTCCGCCACCGAAATCATTGCTACGTTGACGCTGCTGGCCACCTCGGTTGCCGCCTTGTCGCTGTTGTGGACGCATACCGCCCATTTGGCGACTGTCAACCTGTTTCTCGAGATACTCCACATATTTCTCTGTGCCGAGAATGTTGCGAAGCTCAGTGCGATAGCCCTTGACGAAGGCGGTACGCTTCTCTTCCATGGCCTTGCGTTCCTCGTCGCTCAAGCGCTGTCCACGCTGTGGACGGCTGTTCTGCATGAGGTTCTGCATCTCGGTCTGTTTGCTCTGCTGGAGGGCAAGAACCTTGTCAAGGGTGGCCTTGTCAAGTCCTATACGGTTGATGACGGCGGTATCGACAACCATGTCGAAATTGCCGCGCTGTCCGCGCTGGCGACCATTCTGGCCGTTTTGTGCAAATACGCATGCTGCCAACGAGAGGCAGACTAGGGTAAGCATCAATTTAAGTTTCATAATTTTTCTATTGTTTTATTTTACATTTTCTAATCAATTACATTTGATTTCCTCGGAAATTCGTTTTTAAGACTGTTGCGACTCCAAAAGGTTTAATGGGATTCTCATTTTTTTTTACAGCCTACCCCCCAAACCACTGTCCTAAAGGACGGTCAAAAGTCAAAGGTCTAAGGCGCTCTACGTCCTGAAGGACGGTCAAAGGTCAAAGGTCTAAGGTCAACCGTGAAACGACCTTAGACCTTTGACCTTAGACCTTAGACCGTTAACCGAGAACCGACCTTAGACCTTAGACTTTAGACCGTGAAACGACCTTAAACCTTAGACCGTGAAACGACCTTAGACCTTTGACCTTAGACCTCCCCTTAGAGGGAAGGGTTTTGCCATGTTGTGAAGTCAAAATGTGGTTTTTATGGAGAAAAAAGGGCTTAAAAACAGAAAATGAGGGACAATAATTTGGCAGATTGGAAAAAATATACTATCTTTGCGCCGCATTTTTCGAAAGTGCGAAGGATGTCCTGCTTGGAAAAGCGAGTTATTAACCTATTTATAATCAATTGCGAAATGGCTACAAAGATCCGTCTTGCACGACATGGTCACAAGGACTACGCAGTCTATTCTATCGTAGTCGCAGATAGCAGAGCGCCACGTGATGGTAAGTATATTGAGAAAATCGGTACTTACAATCCAAACACGAATCCTGCTACTATTGAACTCAACTTTGAGCGTGCCCTCTACTGGGCAGAACAGGGTGCACAGCCCACAACGACCGCCGGTCGTATTCTCTCCTACAAGGGAGTCTTGATGATGAAGCACCTCAATGGAGGTGTGAAGAAGGGAGCCTTCACCGAGGAGGAAGCCCTGAAGAAGTTTGCTGCCTGGAAGGAAGCCAAGGAGAAGAAGGTTGCCGGCAAGGTAAGCACTCTCGCTGCCGAGGCCAAGAAGAAGGTTGCCGAGGCTGTTGCTCTGGAACAGAACGTCAACAAGGCCAAGGCCGAGGCTCTCGCAGAGAAGAAGGCTGAAGCTGCCAAGGCTGCTGCCGAGGCTGAGGCTGCCAAGAAGGCTGAGGAAGAAGCTGCCAAGGCAGCTGCCGAAGCTGAGGCACCCGCTGCGGAAGAAGCACCCGTTGCAGAAGAGGCACCTGCTGCAGAATAAGCAAAAAACAGCATCTATAAATGCCAATTCAGGACGTTTCCTCCGGGGAACGTCCTCTTTTTTTGCAAAAAAGGGAGAGAAAGTTTTGTTATCTCGGAAAAAGTGATTATATTTGCCGCAACTAAAAACGTCCTGAAGGACGGTCAAAGGTCATTGCGTCCTGAAGGACGGTCAAAGGTCAAAGGTCAAAGGCGCTCAACTGGGAACCGTGAACCATGAACCCAGCTCCGAGAATCGACCTTAGACCTTAGACCTTAGACTTTAGACCAAATAATTGAACCATTTAATTTATATATTTGTATATTTATGTATTTCTCTTTTTTATATAAAAGCAATGAAGAATAAAATCGTACTGACGGGTGGATGCGGCTTTATAGGCTCCCACACTTGCGTCGAACTCCAGAATGCGGGCTACGACGTGGTAATTTTTGACAATCTCAGCAACTCGGAGGCTGCTGTAGTAGAAGGTATCGAGAAAATCACGGGCACTCGCCCTATTTTCTACCAAATAGACTGCACCGACAAGGCTGCCGTCTATCAGGCTTTCCAGAAGGAAGGACCCATCGCCGGAGTGATTCACTTTGCCGCATCGAAGGCTGTGGGCGAATCTGTAGTCAAACCCCTCCTCTACTACCGCAACAACCTCACTTCGCTGATGAACATGCTCGAGGCAGCCAACGACTTCCATCTGAAAGGATTTGTCTTCTCGTCGTCGTGCACTGTCTATGGTGAACCCGACGAGGGTCGCAATCCCGTGGACGAGACGGCACCCATCAAGCCTGCCATGTCGCCCTACGGCAACACGAAACAAATAGCCGAAGAAATCATCCGCGACATAGAGAATGCCGGCGTGGATTTCAAGACCATCATCCTGCGCTACTTCAACCCCATCGGAGCCCATCCCACGGCTGAGATAGGCGAGTTGCCCCGCGGCGTGCCGCAGAACCTCCTCCCCTACATCTGCCAGACGGCCATGGGTATCCGGAAGGAACTCTCGGTCTTCGGCGACGACTACAACACGCCGGACGGCTCGTGCATCCGCGACTACATCGATGTATGTGACTTGGCCAAGGCTCATGTCTGCGCCCTCAACCGCATGGTCGAAGGCAAAAGCCAGGACAAGGTCGAATACTTCAACTTGGGCACCGGCTCGGGCGTTTCCGTACTGGAGCTCATCAACACCTTCAAGGAAGCTACCGGCATCGCCGTACCCTACAAGATAGTGGGCCGCCGTGCAGGCGACATCGAGAAGATCTGGGGCTGTGTCGATAAGGCCAACAATGTGCTTGGCTGGAAAGCACAAGTTCCTCTCAAGGAAACCCTCGCCAACGCCTGGCGCTGGCAGGAGAATCTCCGCAAAAAGGGCGTGATGTGATTCTCGCCGTCCTTTTATGTGCATTGAGCTTCTGGACACATCCCGTTGACGGACGTGTCCGAACATTGCGCACTGTGGCGGACGGAGATTTCAGGCAACTCCCCTGGACAGACCTCGAAGGGAACCGTCAGATTGAAATCTCGTTCGACATGCTGGAGCCCAACGAAGAGGATGTCCGATATCGTGTGGTTCACTGCGACCGCAATTGGGAGGCTGACGACCTCTCCGAACTCGACTATGCCGACGGCTTTATGCCTGCACGTGTGGAGCACCGGTATCCCTCGTGGAACACCCGGACAAACTATTGGCACTACAGTGTCACCTTCCCCAACGATGACATCCGTCTCCTTCTCTCGGGCAACTATGCTGTAGTCTTCCACACCGAGGACGACCCCGAAAAGCCGTTGGCTGTAGCCACCTTCTCGGTGACGGAACAGAATGCCGTCGTGAGCGGAGAAGTCTCGCCCAACACAGACATCGGTTATCTGGCCTTCCACCAGCAGCTCACCCTGGCTCTCTCGTGGAGTCAGCAACATCTGCCCTGGATAGATCCGACGAATGAAGTGACTCTGGCCGTCACGCAGAACCGTCAGGCCCACACACGGCGTCTCATCACAACTCCATCGCGCATCGAGCCTTCGAGGGCATGGTACGAACACCTGCGTCCCCTCATCTTCGAGGCCGGCAACAACTGGAGGCGATTTGAGTTCGTCGATGAGCATTACGTCACCATCGGCGTGGAAGCACTCAGCTACCACCCGCCCTACTATTACGTACTGCTCAACCGCGACGAGTCGAAAGCACAGGCTCACTACACCTACGACCAGGATCAGGAAGGCCGTTTCCTTATTGCCGCCCGAGGGGCGGACAATGCAGACTTGGAAGCCGAATACTTTTGGGCTCAGTGGACACTCGACATTCCGCAGACACTGACACCCATCTACCTGACCGGCGATTTTCTCTACGGCAACCTCTCGTCCGACACCCAAATGGAATGGGACCCCGAGCAGGGAGTTTATCACTACGAACATCTCCTGAAACAGGGAGCCTACAACTATCAGTACGTCACCTCGCCCGACGGCATTCATCTCACTACCTCCCAAATCGAGGGCAATCACTACGAAGCCGAAAACGAGTACGAGGTGTATGTTTACTACCGTCCCACAGGAGGCCGCTACGACAGGCTGCTCTCGGTGGCATTGTTCCAAAGCCTACCCTAACCTCTCCCTAAAGGGAAGGAAAGCCTCTAAAAAAAATGGCACAGATTCTATCACAGTCCCAACAACAGCGACTCTCGCCCCAGCAGTATCTGGTGGCGTCGATGATCGAATCTTCGTTCGACGACCTCGAAAAGCGGGTGAACGAAGAGCTCGAGAAGAATCTTGCGCTCGAGGAGGACCACGGCGAAGAACGCCTTTCGCCCGAAGAAACCTCCGACCCCAATGCGACCGACAGCCAGGAGACTTCCGATGACGAGTATGACGACACCGAAACCGAGCCGGAACTGCAGCCGACGGAGGATCCGGAGATTGTGATGCTGCCCGATGACGACTTGCTGCCCAATGACCCCTACGTGAACCGCTCGCCCGACGACGAAGATGCCAAGACTCCCATTTCAGCGTCCGACACCACATTCCGTGAGGAGCTCAAACGACAGCTCGCCCTGCAGGATCTCTCTGACGACGACCACTTCCTCTGTGACTACCTTGTAGATAGTCTGGAGGATGACGGCTACCTGCGCCAGTCGCTCTACACACTTGCAGACGACCTGGAATTCAACTTCCACCGCGACACGACAGCCGAACATCTCCAAGACCTTCTGTCGAACGAAATCCAGACTTTGGAGCCCACAGGCATAGGGGCAAGGGACCTGAGAGAATGTCTTCTGTTGCAGGTGCGTGAACTGAAAGCCAAACCCGCCACCACGCTGGCCGAGCAGATACTCGACACGCAGTTCAAAGCATTCTCGCAGCGCCATTTCGAAGCCATCTGTGAGGCGCTCGATGTCACGACGGCCCAACTGCAGGAAGCCATCCGGGTGATAGCATCCCTCAATCCCAAACCCGGCGGCATGGCCTCTACGGCCGATGTGTCCGAAATCAAACAGCGCCAAATCACGCCCGATTTCACCGTACGCGACGAAGACGGACAACTTGTCGTCTCGCTCAACGAAGGCCACGTACCCAACGTGCGTATCTCGGCCGACTATCAGACCATGCTGCACCGCATTCAGGCCAACCCGTCAAAGAGCATCGACCACCGGCAGGGACAGACCATGATACGCGACGGCATCAGCCAGGCCAAAGCGTTCATCCAAGCCCTGCGCCAACGCAGGCAGACGTTGCTGGCGGTGATGAAGGTCATCGTCACAATGCAGAAAGAATTCTTCCTCTCGGGCGAAAAGGAACAGCTCCGTCCGCTCACCCTCCGGGATGTGGCCGAACGCTCGGGCTACGACATCTCAACCGTCTCGCGCGTGGCCCGTTCGAAATATGTGGAAACCGACTTCGGTGTCTATTCCCTCAAGGAACTCTTCTCATCGACAGCCGGCAGTGACAGCGACCAGAGCCAGGCAGCCGTCAACAGCGCTCTCCAGACCCTCGTCGAACACGAAGACAAACAACATCCGCTCTCAGATGATGCCCTCGCTCGGGCGCTTCAGACCCAGGGATTCAACGTGGCCCGCCGTACGGTGGCCAAGTACCGCGAACTGCTGGGCATCAACAAGGCGTCGCTACGCCGCCAACTCTGACTTCGCAATCCATTCTTGAAAACGAAAGATATGAAAAAAACGACCATCCTCCAGTCCATCAGCAATATGTGTCATCCGCTGCTGTCGCTCACATACGCAGCATTGCTGCTGATGTTCTTCACCCCCCTGCAACAACTCCCCCTTGTGATGCGATGGTACATCGTGGGCGAAGTGGCCTTTTACACGCTGCTGCTCCCCATGATTTGCATCACCATACTCTACAAACTCCACATCATCGGCCACTGGGCTCTCCGCAATCGCGTGGACCGCGCCATTCCGCTGGGCATCAACGCCCTGTGCTACGGCATCTGCTCATACGCACTCTCTTCCCACGGGTTCCTGCCCGCATGGGCATTGGCCGTCTATTGGGGGGCCACAATCATGTCCGTTATCTCGTGGATTATCTCATTCTGGTGGAAAATCTCTGCCCATGCGATGGGAATGACCGCCGTTGCCACCCTGAGTCTGATACTGAGCATTTGGTTCCCCTCGATGCTTCCTCTGTGGATAGCGCTCTGCCTCATTGTGCTCACCGGTTTCGTATGCAGCATCCGCGTCTATCTGGGCCGTCACACATTGGGACAGGTGGCAGCCGGTTCCGCTTTGGGTGCCTCAGTGCTCACCATTGCAATGTTATACTGCGTTTGAGTTCAACATCCTCTCCCGACAATAACAAAAAACGAAACAATCTATGACTCCTATTGTATCTGTCATCATGGGAAGTACGTCTGACCTTCCCGTCATGAAGAAGGCAGCCGACCTTCTCAACGAATTCCAAATTCCCTTCGAGATTCAGGCCCTTTCGGCTCATCGCACCCCCCGCGAAGTGGAGCAGTTTGCCACTACGGCCGAAGAGCGCGGCATCAAGGTCATCATTGCCGGAGCAGGCATGGCGGCTCATCTGGCCGGTGTGATTGCAGCCTCCACTCCCCTGCCCGTCATCGGAGTACCCCTCGTTTCTTCGCTCGAAGGTCTTGATGCAATGCTGGCCATGATTCAGATGCCTCCCGGAATCCCGGTGGCTACGGTAGCTCTCAACGGAGCCATGAATGCAGCCATTCTGGCCATTCAGATTCTTGCGACGGGCGATGCTGAGCTGGCAGCCCGATTCAAGGCCTACAAAGCCGGACTGGCCCAAAAGATAGTGAAGGCCAACAACGAACTCAAAGAACTGAAATACGACTACAAAACCAACTGATTTGTCTATGTATAACTATCAGCGCCGAAAATCGAGTGTGGTCCGCATCGGCGACCTCCTCATGGGCGGCGACAATCCCATCCGCATACAGTCGATGACCAACACCTCGACCGACGACACCGAAGGCTCGGTGGCGCAGATTGAGCGTATCGTCGATGCAGGAGCCGACCTCGTGCGTCTCACGGCCCAGGGCACCAAGGAAGCTCTCAATCTCAAGCCCATTCGCGAACAGGTGCGCAAGGACGGCTACAACATTCCCCTCGTGGCCGACATACATTTCAATCCCAACGTGGCCGACGTGGCTGCCGGCATTGTCGAGAAGGTACGCATCAATCCCGGCAACTATGTGGATCCGGGTCGCACCTTCAAGAAACTCGAATTCACCGACGAAGAGTATTCCCTCGAAATCGAAAAGATACGCCGCCGTCTGGTGCCTTTTCTCAATATCTGCAAGGAACACCATACAGCCATACGCATCGGAGTGAACCACGGTTCGCTCTCCGACCGCATCATGTCACGCTACGGCGACACGCCAGCCGGAATGGTCGAGTCGTGCATGGAATTTCTGCGCATCTGTGTGGAGGAACATTTCAAGGATGTGGTGATTTCCATCAAGGCATCCAACACCACCATCATGGTCCGCACCGTGCGTCTCCTTGTCGAGAACATGGACCGCGAGAATATGCATTTCCCCATCCATCTGGGAGTGACCGAAGCCGGCGAGGGCGAAGACGGACGCATCCGTTCGGCGGTGGGCATCGGTGCCCTTTTGGCCGACGGCATCGGCGACACCGTACGTGTCTCCCTGAGCGAAGATCCCGAATGCGAGATTCCGGTGGCCCGTGCGTTGGTGGATTATATCACCGCACGCAAGGATTCACACTATCAGACCGGTCCCGAGCGTCACGATTTCTACAATCCCGTCTCTCCCCAGCGGTTCATGTCGGCCAAGTGTGGCATTCTGGGCGGAGGCCAGCCCGTTTGTGTGATTGGTTCCGAAACGTCCGGTGCAGATCTTTCTGACAAAGGCATGGCCAGCTACAGCCTCCGCGAATTGGAATACGATGACTCTGTGGTCGAATATCTTCTGTCCAATCCCGAGCTGCCCGTCATTGCACGGAGCAACGGCACCAACCCCGTCGGCACATGGCGAGCATTCATCTTCACCCTGCGCAGTGCCGGCTGCCTCAACCCCATTGTCATCTCGCGCAGCTACGATGACGGTCGATTGGAGGATCTCCAGCTCAAGGCAGCTGCCGACTACGGCGTGATGCTCATCGACCAGCTTGTGGACGGTGTCATTATCCAGAGCGACAAATTCACTGACAAACAACTCACCGAGACCGCCTTCTCCATCTTGCAGGCCGCCCGTGCCCGCTTCACCAAGACAGAGTACATCTCCTGTCCGTCATGCGGGCGTACGCTCTTCGACCTGCAGCAGACGGTAGCCCGCGTCAAAGCCTCCACCCAGAGGCTCAAGAACCTCAAAATCGCCATCATGGGCTGCATCGTCAACGGTCCGGGAGAAATGGCCGATGCCGACTACGGTTACGTAGGAGCCGGCCCCGGAATGGTCTCGCTCTATCGCGGCAAGGAGTGCGTCAAACGCAATATCCCGTCCGAAAAGGCTGTGGATGAACTGTTAGCCATCATTCATGCTGATAAGAATCAATAACCTCACTGCCGGCTACGACTCGCGACCTGTCCTGAAAGACGTCAACTGCGAGATACGGCGCGGCGAATGGATTGGCATCATCGGTCCCAACGGGGGCGGCAAGACAACGCTTGTCAAAAGCATCGTCGGATTGCTGGTTCCCATTGCGGGTTACATACATTATTATAATAAGGAGGGACAGGAAACCGACAATGTTACTGTCGGCTACCTGCCCCAAAAGAGCGATATTGACACGATGTTCCCCATCTCCGTCGAGGAAGTGGTTCTGTCGGGTCTGATGTCACAACTCGGATGGTGGCGCCGCCCTTCCCGGGTTCAGCGTCGCCGTGTGGCTGAAGTCTTGGAGAAAACCGGTCTTTCCGATTTGAAAAAATCCCCAATCGGTTCGCTCTCGGGCGGACAGATGCAACGAGCCATGTTCGGACGCGCCATCGTGTCACAGCCCGAACTCCTCGTTCTTGACGAACCCAATTCTTACCTTGACATGGAGTTTGAGACCCGTCTCTACGAACTCCTTTCCGAACTGCACGACGAGGGTTCCACGATACTGATGGTGAGCCACGAATTGGGGTCTGTCCAATCGCTTGTGAACCGTGTCTTCACGGTCGAAGGACACATTGCCGAGTCGGACGCAGTTAGTCCTTTGTCTCTGTGACTCCTTCTGCATCCGTCTTGTAGAGGAAGGGACGCACGTCCTCGCTCAGGCTTTCGACCGTCACGTTGCGGAATGTGATGTTCCTGGCGTGATTGATATAAAAACCTTTGGCCGGCAGGAGGCCCCACATGGTGGCTTCCGGATATTCGGCAATTTTCTCGTCTGCGGGAGCTTCGACGGGAGCTGTTACATCTCCCTTTTGGACGATGAGAATGTTTTCGAACACCACATTTTCGACAGGAGCCTCCGCCAGACCCGTGACAGACGAACCTGTGTTTCCTGCGCAAGTTACGGTAATATCCTTGAGCAGCACATTGCGGATTTTCCCCACCCAGTCTATTTTCACGTCGTCGCTCCAGGAGCGCGCTCTGTTGCCCAACCGGATGAAGAAGGGCGATTCGGTCTCCAGGGCTGTGATGCGGCTGACTTCCACATTTTCCAACACACCTCCGTCCACAATCTCAAGCGAGACGGTTGACGTTCCGTTATGGCGTCCGAAGAAACGGCTCTCCTGATGGGCCGAGGGATGAACCGTGATGTCGTGAATCCGGATGTTCCTGAATCCGCCGTTGGTCTCTGTTCCCAGTTTGATGGCGTTGCAGTGGCTCGACACGTCGCAATGGCTGATTTCGATATCCTCACACAGTCGGGGGGATGTGCTCTTGAGCGTGATGCCGTCGTCGTCCGAATCGGCCACCATGCCGTAAACCTTCACCCTGTGACACCCGTCCAAGTCGAGGGCGTCGTTGTTGTAATTGTTGCGGTTCACAACCTTGATGTTTCGGATTTCCACATCGTCGCAAGCCAAATAGTGTTGCATCCAGCAGCCCGAATTGACCAGATGGATGTCGCTCACCCGGATGTTGCGGCTTTGGATGAAGCGGAGCAGATGGGGGCGGGTGATGCCTTCATCGTTCCATGTGAGTTTCGGGAAAGCGCTTCCCCTGCCGTCGATGGTTCCGGTGCCGGTGATTTGCACATCATCGACATTGTCGGCATAGACAAGCTGTATGGTGGTTGTACGGGTACGCAACGAGACATAATCGGTCTTCATGGGACGATAGTCGTTCACATTGCGGCTGCCGTAGAGCGTAGCGCCTTCTTCGAGATGAAGGTTCACGTGACTGCGCAACTCGATGCTTCCGATTTGGTAGTCACCCTTGGGGACGAGCACCTGTCCTCCGCCGTTCTGCGAACAGAGGTCGATTGCTTTCTGTACTGCCTCGGTGCTGTAGGCTGTCGTATCGTCTTTGGCTCCGAAGTCGAGGATATTATACACGCTTTGGGCATTGCAGCATAAAGCCGCAACACCCGTCACCATTGTGGTCAGAAACAACTTTTTCATCTTTTCTGTTCGGATTTACCTGTATCTGATTTTCTGTCCTATTCTCAGTGTTGAACTTGACCTGAGGCCGTTCAGACGGCAGAGTTTCGACACCGAGGTTCCGTAGCGTCGTGCTATGGAACCCAATGTATCTCCCGACCTCACTTTGTGGTAGCCTGTTGTTCCGTCATCGGCTGCTGCAGAGCCTCTGCTGCTGTTGGTGCGTCGGCTGTTACGCCCCACAGCACCTGTCTGGGCTTGCTTTTCGACGGCGGCCACGAAATGATATTGGGGTTTACGGGGTTCGAAGGTTTGCAAGTCGAGTATCTTGGCGGGGTCGATGGCAATCCCCATGAAACGGAATTCGAGATGCAGGTGCGGACCTGTGCTTCGTCCGGTCGAACCGCCCAAGGCAATGGGCTGTCCGGCCTTCACGAGGTCATCCTGCTCCACCAGAAAACGCGACAAGTGGCCATAGACGGTCTCCAGTCCGTTGGAATGACGCAACACGAGGTAGTAGCCGTATCCTCGGCGTTCAAATTTCTTGATTCTCACCCTGCCCGAGAAGGCTGCCCTTACGGTGTCTCCCTTATAGAGTTGGATATCCACCCCCTTGTGCATTCTGCGGCGACGCCACCCGTAGGGAGAATTGATTCTTCCCTTGATGGGGGCCACAAAATGGGACAAATCTATGTCCCGCTCGGCCGGAATCGGAATGGGAGCTTTGCCTGCCAGCGGATCCACATGGGCATCGTCCCAGTCCGTATAGAGATCCAGGGCCGGATAGAGTTCAAACGGCTCTTCCGGCTCCCCCTTCAGGTTGTTGAGCGAATCCACCATGTTCTGGAACAGGGCATTGTTCTCCTGTTCCTCCTGCAGGCGGGCATGAATCTGACGGTGCACATCCGGCACCGTGATATTCGGTCGGGCTTGTATGTCTGTAGCGGCTGCGAGAACCATTGCCGTCAGTCCGGGAAGCCATTGTAATTTGCGTATAAACATGGTGCGAAGATATAAAAAAAATCCCGTAATCCCAAATGCTTTAACAAAAAAAAGCGGATTTCCACCCGCTTTTTAAGTTTATTGACATGTTCTTCTCTTCTTCCGGCTATTTCCGGAGCTGAACCTTGCCGTTGCGGACTGTCCAACCTTTGAAGCCGGCACCCACCCGCATTCCTTGCAGATTGTAGGCCGGAGCATTCTCTGAGGAGGCTTTGTCGCGGTCTGTTGTTATCGGGGTGCGGATGCCGTCGAGCTTGTCGTTTTCGAACAGGAAGGTCACTGTTCCGTCTTCGTCCTCCCGTATGTTGTGGAGAGATTTGTGCATCAGTCCGTCGCCCTGATATATCCAGGCTCGCGAACGGGTTGTAGCGTCAAATGCGGTCACATTGTTTGGCCCCGGGAAGGGAACAGCCATCATCGACCGGTTCTGATCTTGACGGGTGTAATAGTTTCCGAAGTAGTCGGTTCCCACCCAGAACAAGCTGATGAGTATCGTATCGGTCGAGAGACAGTGGTAGTGGGAGTTCATCCGATAACGCACGTATGTGGTGTCTGCCCCCGACAGCGTCTTTCCTTCTTCGGTGTATTTCTCCCCGGTTTGGTTGTTGGGAAGCCTGCCTCTCACGAACTCCCCGCCGCCGGGGTTGTAGGCATGGATTATCATCAGCCCGTGTCCCTTGCCTTCGAAGTCGGAAGATGTACCCCAATATCCCCAGCCCTGGTTCTGCACGCCTTCCAGGAAATAACATTCCGGCACATCCGTATCTTCGGCTTCTATGCAATAGGCTTTGCCGCCCTTGTCGAGGGGAAGAACCGTATATTCTCCGTCCTCGCGGAGCGTGTCGATGTCGAGCCAGCCCAACACCTTCCGTTCGTAGGCTGTGTAGGGCGAGGGGGTGTAGCCTCCGTTATCCTTGTACTCACCGCCGTCCATCACGTCCCAGTCCTCCAGGGTCGAGTTGTTGTATATGGCGTTATTGCTGGTCGTATAGAGATCGGGCAGTCCCAGAGCGTGTCCGAATTCATGGACAAAGAGTCCGATGCCGGCACAGCGCTTCAACGGGGCCTTTGAGAAAGCGCCCGGGTAGCCGTGCAACTCGCACGACACGCCGGCCATCGTTACACGCTTCCCGTCGAATGTCCCGCCGTCGATGCCCCACACCACCTGCGGCCACAGACAGTCGGAACTGTTTTGGGAGTAGGATTCGGAATAGCCTGCCGCTATCATATACACCAAATCCACCTCGCCGTTGCCGTCCAAGTCGTATTGGGAGAAGTCTATGAGAGAATCCAATGCGGCACAAGCATCCTTGCACAACAATGCGGTGTTGTTGTTGGCACCGTAGTAAGAAAGCGGATGTTCCAACTTCACGGGGCCGTAAATGTCAAACTGCGGAGTGAATTTTCCGAACGACATATCGCGGAAATACTGCCTCACCGAACCTGTGTTGCGTTTCACCGCCAAAGAGTCGGTGAACGTGTCGTCGTTACGCAAGTCTTCCGAATTGAGGCAACGGTCGAAGACAATGGCCGGATTGGGCAACGAGAATGTGGTGTCTGTGAACTCCACGAGGATGACAGGCACATGCGGACTCCCCGTGCAAGGAAACTTGCGCTTCAGGGCTTCTATGTCGCCGGAGACTTCCGCCTGAAGCTTCTTCCTGAAGAGTTCCTGCCGGGTGAAGCGATCAGGCACATAAAGGGTCTGCCCTTCCTTCAGCATCATCGTACCTTGGCGTGTGAGGTAGTAATGGCTGTGTTCGTCTCCGACCATTTGCACCTCGATGCGGGTGCCGTCGGGCTGTGTATGTAGATAGAACCCCGGAGCTGCCTTAGCGGCTTTGAGAACCCCGGGAACGAGGCTCAAGAGCAGGAATACAAACGGAAAGATGCGACGCATGGATTTTGCTTCTTGACACATAGTTTTTTTTTATTTTTTGAGACGTAACTTGAGGTTTTTGAAACCCCATTCTTTCTGAACAACAATACAGGCATAGACGATGACGGCCGATGTATTGATGCCAGCCCCGAGCCAACTGCCCACGGGCTGGTAACACATGGCGGCGTAGAGCACGGCTGTCAGCGCTGCGTAGAAGAAGGCCGACTTCATGTCGTAGGGGATGGGATTCTTCCGCTGTCCGACGAAATAACTGAGGAGCATGCAGGTACCGTAGCCTGCCACACCCGCCCAAGCGCAGGCCATGTAGCCGTAAACGGGCACAAAGAGGAAATAGATGACCACCAGCACTGCACAGCCCATAAAGGAGAAGAGTGCTCCCCAAAGCGTCTGGTCGATGAGTTTATACCAAAACGAAAAGTTGAAATACACTCCCATGAAGATTTCCGCCACCATGACGATGGGCACCACCCGGATACCCTCCCAATAGTCTTCGTTGCGTATCAAGAGCGTCTTCAGCGGGTCAAGCCACGCCATCACCAGCAGGAATCCCAGTAGGGTGAAGATGATGAAGTATTTCGTGCCCTGGACATTCACATAAACGGTGTTCTCCTTGTCTTTCTGTACGCCGAATACGATGGGTTCGTAGGCATAGCGGAAAGCCTGTGTGGCCATTGCCATTATCATTGCTATCTTCGAGGCTGCATTGTAGATGCCCAGCTGCACCAGACCTTCCTTCCCCGGAATGAGGAACGGCAGAAGGATTTTGTCGGCAGCCTGATTCACCACGCCGGCCACACCCAGGATGACGATGGGATAGGCATAGACCATCATCTCGCGTATCAGTTTTCGGTCAAAGCCCCAGCGGAAGAAGGCGAACTCCTTCCAGAGCAGGAAGGCGACCACAAGCGTGCATACCAGATTGATGGCGAACACATAGCCAGCCAAATATTCGGGACGATAGAACCACGCTATCCATTCGGGATGCACCCTGTTGATGGCCGGACAGGCCAGAAACACAAAGAGGTTCAGTCCGATGTTCACGAGTATGTTGGTCAGCTTCAGGACGGCGAACTTCACGGCCCTGTGCTGGAATCGGAGATAGACAAACGGGATGTTCGACAGCGCGTCTATGGCCACTATCACAGCCATGATGCCCACATATTCGGGATGGGCTGCATATCCCAGAGCTGTCGAAAGAGGGGTCAGGGTGCTGAATATGACCGTCAGAAACAGGGCACAGAATGCACCCGCCACCATCAGTGCCGAGCTGTAAATGCGACGCACGTCGGCTCCTTCCTTGTTGGCCCAGCGGAAGAAGGTCGTCTCCATTCCGAAAGTCAGCAGGATGAGGATGATGGCCGTGTAGCCATACATATTGTTCACCACGCCGTATTCGCCAGTCGTGGCTGGCATTACAGCTGTGTAGAGCGGCACCAGGAGATAATTCAGAAATCTCCCGACTATCGAAGAGAGACCGTAGATTACAGACTCTCCTGCGAGTTTTTTCAGAAAACCCATTCTTTGGTTATCAACGTGTCTGTAACGTCAGTTTTTGTGTTTTGTAATTGTCACTGCTCACGGTGAGTGTCACCTTTCCTGTTTCACCTGTAGAGCGGAGTATCACGAGAGCCGAGCCTTCATACAGTTTGCGGCTGTGGCTCACGGCCAATTCGTCGGTATAGTTGTTGCCGTTGTCTGTGGCCACTATCTCGGCGGGACCTTCCACCTCGAAACGGAGCTGTCCCTCGGCGCCCCTCACGCGATGTCCCTTGCTGTCAACGGCCAGCACACGCACATGTTGCAAATCCAGTCCGTCGGCTTTCCAGCCTGCGTTGTCGGGGGTGAGTGTCAGCTTCGTGGCCTTGCCTGAGGTCTCAATGCGGTCGCGGGCCACAACCTTTCCGCCGCTTCGGGCCACTGCCTCGAGCTTTCCTGCCCTATAGACAATATCCCACTCCGGACGGTTCCTCCGCCAGCTGTCGTCTTTCGCGTTCTGCTGGGTGCCCAGACTCTTGCCGTTGAGTATGAGTTCCACCTCGTCGGCATTGGTGTAGCAAACCACCTTCACGCTGTCTCCGTCTGTCCAGTTCCAGCTTTCCGACTGAATCACGGCACCTTGATCCACGCCGTTCCAGATAAACTTCTCGCGTTCTCCGGCCTGCACGGCGATGTGTACCATGGGTTCGTCATCCTTGAAGAATGTTTTCACAAACCAAGCCGTCGGCTTGGGCTGCAGCGAGATGTCGTAGAAACCCTGCACCCATCCTTTGGCGGGCCATCCGTTGCTCTCGCCCAGATAGTCTATCGCGCCCCAATAAGCCAAGCCTATCACCTTGTCCCTATCCATATCGAAGAAGTTGGGACCCAGGTTCGACATATTTGCCTCGCTTTGGTAGAACATCATCCAGGGGAAATTCTTCCCATCGCCGGGGAAGTACATATAGCGGTAATTGTAGGCAGCCACATCGGTGTGGAGCACCAGGTCGGCCGGAAGCGAGTCGGTCTCGAGGTTGCGACCCCGGGGATGCATCGCCACGGTCACCAGTCGCGTGGTGTCATACCGCTGCAGGAGTTTCTTCTGCAGTTCGAAGGCTGTCACACCCCAGTCGTTGAAGGGAAGGTCGGTATAAGTCTGCAGTTCGTTGCCCAGACTCCACAGCACCACCGAGGGATGGTTTCTGTCTCTCTTCACAAACTCGGGCACATCGTACTGCCACAGATTCTTCCAGTCGGTTCTGCCTCCGGCAAACTTCTGCAGCCACTTGTCGTAGAGTTCGTCCACGACCAGCAGACCCTTCTCGTCGGCCAGCCGCAGGAAGTCCTCGCTGTAGGGATTGTGGGAGGTACGCACGTGGTTGAATCCGAACGATTTCATGAGGTCGAACCGCTTCTCGATGGCTCTCGGGTAGTTGGCAGCTCCGAGGGCTCCGAGGGTATGGTGGTTGGCCCATCCTTTGAGCAGCACTTTCTTGCCGTTGAGCTTCAGTCCGAACTCGGGCGAAAACTCCAGCGTCCTGATGCCGAACCTTTCCGTTGTGCGGTCCTGCGCATTGCCGTCGGCATCGTAGAGCGTCACTTCGGCTATATATAAATAAGGTGTTTCGCAACTCCAGAGGTTGGCATTCTCCACCTCCACGGGTTCCAACTGATACTCCCGGTCTCTCCACTTGGCGTTGAAGGGCAGTTCGCCCCGTTTCTCAGCCACACACCCTCCATCCCTGTCGAGGATACGGATGCCGTAGGCTATTGCGTCGGTCCGCTTGCGGCACACGATTTCAGCGCCGATGGAGACCGTACGGTTGTCCTTTGTGGTGATGTAGAGCGGATGGCGGGGGAAGAAGAGTTCCTTGTCCGAGGTGATGATTCTCACGTCTCGGAACAGACCTCCGCCGGTGTACCAGCGGGAGTTCTCTGCGCCCATTGTGTTGGCGCACACCAATATCTCGTTCTTCTGTCCCCACTTCAGGAGGCCGGAGATTTCGGCTTCGAAGCCCAGGTACCCGTAGTCGGTCTTGCCGATGTGTTTGCCGTTGAACCAGACGTCACCCACCAACATGATGCCCTGGAAGTCAAGCACCGTGCGGCGTTCTTTCCAGGCGGAGTCGGGCGTGAATTCATAGCGATACCACCCCTCTCCCATTTCCTTGAATCCTCGGGGCGACAGACGGCTCTTCACATTGCTGGCCTCGTCGCCGAACGATGCTTTTTCGTCTTTGCCCGGAGCTACCCAGGGCTGCGATATCTGGAAGTCGTGCGGCAGACGCACGTTCTCTGTGATGGCGTCTTTGGAGCGACCGAACTGCCATCCGTCGCGCAGTGTCAGGGTGTCGCGTTCTGTTGCGACAGACAATCCTGCAGTCATGGCCAACACCAGGCCGCATATAGTTTTCTTCATCATGTTCCTGTCAGGTGTTTTGGGTGAGAATATTCTTCGCGTCTCCGATTTCTGCGTCGTTGAAAGGCTCCGAGTGCACACTCTTGAGGTTCTTGGCCAGCTGCTCGGGCGACGAGGCACCCACCAGCACGGAGGTCACTCCCTTGAGGTGGAGAATCCAAGCCAATGCCATCTCGGCCAGTGTCTCGCCACGTTTCTCGGCGATGCCGTTCAGGTGTTTGAGGTAGTCTATGAGCTGTGGTGTCAGCGATGACGATTTCAAGAAATGTTCCCGCGTCATGCGGCTGCCTTCCGGAATCCCGTTCAGGTAACGGTCGGTCAACAGACCCTGAGCCAAAGGCGAGAACGAGATGAAGCCGATGCCGTTGTCGGCACAGTAGTCGAGAATGCCTTCCTCGACGGGAGCACGGTCCAGGAGATTGATTCTGCCCTGATAAATCAGCAGCGGCACGTCACGCTCTCTCAGGTATTTGTCGGCCACCTTGAGTGCTTCGAGGGGCCAACGCGAGATTCCCACGTAGAGTGCTTTGCCCTGCTTCACCACATCGACCAGCGCCTGAAGTGTTTCCTCTAACGGCGTCTCGGGGTCATAGCGGTGGCTGTAGTAGAGATCCACATAGTCCAGATGCATACGTTTGAGGCTCTGATCCAGCGAGGCCATCATGTATTTTCTCGAACCCCAGTTGCCGTAAGGCCCGGCCCACATGTCGTAGCCTGCCTTGGTCGAGATGAACAGTTCATCGCGATAGGGGCGGAAATCCTGTTCCATCATGTGTCCCATGGTCACCTCCGCCGAACCATACGGAGGCCCGTAGTTGTTGGCCAAGTCGAAGTGGGTGATGCCGTGGTCGAAAGCATAGTGGGCTATCGACCTGCATTTCTCGTAGGTATCCACCCCGCCGAAGTTATGCCAAAAACCCAAACTTACGCCCGGCAGAAGCACTCCGCTTCTGCCACAGCGTCTGAAATCCATGCCCGATGCATCATATCGGGAATCTGCTGCCATATAATTCATTGTATCTCAGTTTTTAAGTTTATAAAAGCTGTTGTGTAGGTTGAATCTTCGGGTGCAAAGTTACATTATTTTTTCCGAATTTCCAAATTTTTCCCCTTAATTTTTCATTCCAAGTCCGAAATGGGACGTTTCTCAGTGCTTGAACGTGAGGATAAGCCTGTAGTCGTCGCCGTCATAGACACAGCCGTCGCTCCATTCTCGACCCTCGATTGACGAGGTCAGACTGAGCGGAGCGTCGGGTCGCAGCTCGCAGGTCTCGCCGTAGTGCCCGATGGTGATGCAATCGGGTGTGATGCGGATGATTTCGTAGGCTCTGAACCCCGCGAAGGAGAGTCTTCCGAGGCAGGCCGTGAAATCGCTCTCTTCGTATTTCCACTCTCCGCTGCTGCCCACGCTCCAGTGACTGTGCCCGTGTCTGGCATGCAGAGTCACCTCGCTCGGGACGGAAGTCTCCTCGCCTGCATAACGTCCCTCGCGGAACGTGCCTTCATAGCGGCGGTTGCTGTGCGATTTGTCACCCGTGAGCACACCTTGGCCTTCGGGACGGTCGTTGCTTGTTTCGCCGTCATAGACCCACTCGTCGTATTGGTAACTGATGTGGCCGTCGGCCCATACGTATGCACTCAATTCGCCTTCCGCGCCTGAAGGGTCGGGCAACCTGACTGCACGGGCGGCCCGTCTGTCGCGCTTCCACTCCTCCGCCTTCTTGAGTGTGCCGTTTTCCCACAGTTCGGAACGCCACAGACCCGTCTCTGCACAATGCATATCGACATAACCGTCCACGGGCTCAAAGCCGCGCATCGCGCAGCCGTAGTGATCCATACTGTCGCCGTTGGGCAACCGTATGGTGACGTGAGTGTAGGGCGCATATACCGACTGGTCGTATTGATTGGTCTCATAGCGTCCTCCCTGCTGCTCTACCCGCCAGACGAGATGGCCTTTGCGGAGGGTGAGCTTCAGAAGGGTACAGTCTTCGCTTGACGTTTCGTCGAGTGTGTAGTCTTCGACCTCATACGGCGATTTTCCGTTGTCCAGCGGTTT
>CALBPV010000066.1 GCA_937899265.1 uncultured Bacteroidales bacterium | reverse complement strand
CTGCGCCGTCCGGCGACTGGGAGCCGACATCGTTCTCACCGACGACGCGGAGGAGATACTCGGGGCCGACAAGGTCATCTTCCCGGGCGTGGGACATGCTGCCACCTCGATGGAATACCTGCGGGCACGTGGACTGGATAGTCTGATTGCCGGTCTCCGGCAGCCGGTTTTGGGTATCTGTGTCGGCTTGCAGTTGATGTGCCGTCATTCGGAAGAAGGCGATGCGGATTGCATCGGAATTTTCGATGTCCCGGTCACAAAGTTCCACCCGGAAGACCCCCTCTTGAAGGTGCCGCAGATGGGGTGGAACGACATTTCCGACCTGAAGTCTTCACTCTTCGACGGAGTGAACGACGGTGTTTTTGTTTACTATGTCCACAGTTACCGTGCAGCCCTTTCTCCCTGGACCGTTGCGACGACCGATTATGGCGGACGTTACAGTGCGGCTCTCCACCGGGACAATTTCTGGGCCACACAATTCCATCCGGAGAAGAGCGGAAGCGTGGGCGAAACAATATTGAAAAATTTTCTGAATCTATGATAGAATTAATTCCCGCCATCGATATAATCGACGGCAAACTGGTACGTCTGGCCCAAGGGGACTATGCCGCCAAGAAGGTCTATAGCCAAGACCCGCTCGACGTTGCCAAGAGTTTTGAAGACATCGGTCTGACCCATCTTCATGTGGTGGATCTCGATGGTGCCAAAGCTCACCATATTGTAAATGCCAAAACACTCGAAGCGATAACCGCCCACACGAAACTGATTGTCGATTTCGGCGGCGGCATCAAAAGTGACGAGGATTTGAATACAGCTTTTTCCTCCGGTGCCCGCAGAGTGACGGCAGGCAGCATCGCTGTACAGCAGCCGTTGCTCTTCCTCCAGTGGATAGAGCAATACGGAGGCGACCGCATCATCCTGGGAGCCGATATCAAGGACGGCAAAATAGCCTCGATGGGCTGGACCGAAGAGAGCGATGCGCGCTGGGAGACTTTTCTCCAGAGTTATGTGTCGCGCGGTGTCAAGCGTGTCATCTCGACCGACATCTCCCGCGACGGCATGATGAGCGGCCCCTCGGTGGAGCTTTACAAAGATATGATGGCCCTTTATCCGGGTCTGCATGTGACGGCCTCCGGCGGCGTTTCCTGCATCAACGATGTGACGAGACTCGAAGAAGCCGGAGTGCCCGCTGTCATCATCGGAAAGGCCATCTACGAAGGCCGTATCACGATGAAAGAGCTCGAGAAATTTCAACTCAAACAGACCCAGTCATGCTGACCCGAAGAATCATCCCCTGTCTCGACGTCAAGGACGGAAAAACCGTCAAAGGCGTCCAGTTCGTCAATTTCCGCGATGCCGGCGATCCGGTCGAGTTGGGGCGTCAGTACAGTGAGATGGGTGCCGACGAGTTGGTCTATCTCGACATCACGGCCAGCCACGAAGGACGCAAGACGTTCACCTCGCTGGTGGAACGCATAGCGTCCGAAGTAAATATCCCGTTCACAGTGGGCGGCGGCATCCACGAACTCAGCGATGTGGAACGTCTTCTGGCAGCCGGAGCCGACAAGGTGAGCGTCAATTCTTCGGCTGTGCGCCGTCCGGAGCTTATCACCGAGATTGCCACTCGTTTCGGATGTCAGGAATGTGTGTGCGCCATTGATGCCCGGCTCGAAGCCGACGGCACTTGGCGTTGCTATCTCAACGGCGGACGTGTCCCCACAGAACGCACCCTCTTCGAATGGGCCCATGAAGCCCAGGAACGCGGTGCGGGTGAGATTCTTTTCACGTCGATGAACCACGACGGAGAGAAGACCGGATTTGCCAATGAGGCTCTGGCCCGTCTCCACGACGCCCTTTCCATTCCCGTCATCGCTTCGGGAGGAGCCGGCAAGAAGGAACATTTCAGGGATGTTTTCCTCGAAGGAAAAGCCGATGCCGCATTGGCCGCTTCCGTCTTCCACTTCGGCGAGATTCCCATCCGCGAGCTCAAACAATATTTAAAAGGAGAGGGAATCAACGTGAGAGTTTAATTTTTTTTTGAATAAAACCAACAACAGTAATATGGAACTCGATTTTGAAAAAATGGGCGGATTGATTCCTGCCATCATTCAGGACAATGTGACCGCCAAGGTGCTCATGTTAGGCTTTATGAACAAAGAAGCCTACGACAAAACAGTCTCTACCGGGAAGGTGACTTTCTGGTCGCGTTCGCGTCAGTGTCTTTGGACCAAGGGCGAAACTTCAGGCAACTTCCTCAATGTAGTGAAAATCCTGGTGGATTGCGACAACGACACCCTTCTCATCAAGGCCAATCCCGACGGTCCGGTTTGTCACACGGGAGCAGACACCTGTTGGGACGAGGAAAACAAGGGAGACCTCAATTTCCTGAGCTACCTGCAGGACTTCATCGAGAAACGTTACCGTGAGATGCCCGAAGGCAGTTACACCACCAGCCTCTTCAAGAGTGGTGTCAACCGTATGGCCCAGAAAGTGGGCGAGGAAGCGCTTGAGGCTGTCATCGAAGCCACCAACGGTACCAACGACCGTTTGGTTTATGAGGCTTCCGACATGATATATCACCTCATTGTGCTCCTGACATCCAAGGGTCTGCGTATCGAACAGCTTGCCCAAGAGCTGAGAGAACGTCACAAAGAGGGCTGGGTAAAACATTAATCCGTTAACGGCGGCTCCTGTCCGCATCCCCTACAACAATGGAAAAACTGATTGAATTTCGCGATGTCACGCTGGCCCGTGAGGAGCAGACGCTCTTCCGGGGGATAGATTTCGATGTGCGGCCCGGTGAGTTTGTCTATCTGATAGGCAAGGTGGGTTCCGGCAAAAGTTCTCTCCTCAAGAGTATCTATGCCGAATTGCCTGTAGCCTCCGGTGAGGCGCGTGTGTTCGACTTTGACTTGACACGGCTGAAGTCCGCCCAGGTGCCTGCACTGCGTCGTCGTTTGGGTATCATCTTTCAGGATTTCCAGTTGCTCACCGACCGTTCTGTCATCGCAAATCTCCTGTTTGTCCTTAGGGCTACGGGATGGACCAAGAAGCCCGAGATGGACGACCGTATCCGCAATGTGCTCCAGCAGGTAGGGATGGAGAGCAAGGGCTACCGTATGCCCAACACGCTCTCGGGCGGCGAGCAGCAGCGAGTGGTCATTGCCCGTTCGTTGCTCAATGCGCCTTCGGTCATTTTGGCAGACGAGCCCACAGGAAACCTCGACACCGAAACGGGCCGCAATATCGTAGGTCTCCTCTGGGACATTGCCCGCGAGGGAAGCACCGCCGTAGTGATGTCCACCCACAACCTCTCCATGATTTCTTCTTTCCCCGGCCGGGTGCTGAGGGTGGAGAATCAGAAGTTGGAGGACGTTACGGCTGAATTTCTTCCCAACGGGGAATCGCCGGCAGAAATTCAAACCGGTGTTCCTCAGCCAACAGATGACAACAGTAGTGCCGACGACCGTTGCTCACCACAAGATACGGCACCTGAAGAGCCGTATCATAGCGAACAATCTGATCAAACACTTTCTGATTCAGAACCACTTGAGGAGCCTTGAACTCCAGGATGACGAGAGGTTTGCCTTCGGACGAGAAGACTACGGCATCGCATCGTTTGGCGGTCTCTCCCACGGCTATCTGAATCTCGGTGCCTACAACGGCCGACGGATAGCCCAAATGGCCGGTCAACAGGTGCACAAAGTGTTGACGCACCCATTCTTCCGGGGTGAGTTTTACGTAACGTCTGCGTTGTGTGTCCCACACATCAAGCCATCCTTTCGGATTCTTGCGGGTACGCAGCTCACAGGGGGGTAGGTTCAATGCCGGATATTTCATGGCGCGAAGATACAGTTTTTTTTTGAAATAACCAAACAAATTATGGCTAAATCGTCGAATTTTGAAGATATTCGTCGCGATATACTGGCAGGCAAATTCCAACCGGTCTATTTGCTGCACGGTGAGGAATCCTATTATATCGACCGAATCACTGACCTTCTGCTCGAACATGTGCTTGCCGACGAAGAGAAAGACTTCAATCTCACGCAGCTCTATGCTTCGGACGTGAACCGTCAGGGTTCATTGGCCGAAGTCATCACAGCCTGTCGCCGCTATCCGATGATGGCTGAGCGTCAGCTGGTGATGTTGCGCGAGGCCCAACTGCTCGAACGCAGTATCAATATCGACGATTTGGCGTATTATCTCGAACAACCTTCGGAATCGACCGTCTTCGCAGTCACCTTCAAGGGCAAAAGTTTCGATGCCCGAAAGAAGGTGTTCAAACTCTTTGCTGACAAAGGCGTTTGTTTCGAGAGCAAGAAAATCCGTTCCTATGAGTTGCCCAAAGTGGTGCTCTCCGAACTGAAATCGCAGGGGTTCACGATAGATGACCGTGCCCTTACAGCCTTGTGCGAGAGTGTGGGAGAAGATCTTACACGTGTCTTCTCCGAGGTTTCCAAACTCGAACTTTCCATCAAGGGCAAACACATCACCCTCGATGATGTTTCCTCCCAAATCGGCATCTCCAAGGAATACAACAATTGGGAGCTGCAATCGGCCATAGCTGTGCGCGATTTGGCCAAGATAGAGCGTATCCGTCAGTATTTCGAGAGGAATCCCAAGAACAATCCTCTGGTGGTCACGCTGAGCGTGCTGTTCTCGTTCTTCTCCAACCTAATGCTTTCTTTCTACTGCAGAGACAAGAGCGAACGCGGATTGATGGCCGAATTGGGCTGCAGTTATCCTGCGGCCAAAGATCTCAAAGCCGCGCAGCGCTGGTGCAATGCCTGGCATACGATGTCCAACTTGTCACTCATCCGTGACTACGATGCCCAAGCCAAGGGAGCACGCAGTGTGACCGGAGGCAAAGATTACGAACTTCTTGCGGAACTTCTGTATAAACTGACCCATTGATGCCGATTTCCCGTTTTTCCGTTGTCCTGCTCACGTTGGCGTCACTTTCCTGCCTGCTGTTTTCCTGTCACAGGGAAAACTCGTCATTCTCTTCGCATGAGGAAG
>CALBPV010000065.1 GCA_937899265.1 uncultured Bacteroidales bacterium | reverse complement strand
AAGACGGTCTCAAAGCCGGCATGCTGCTCGAAATACCTGCCTCGAATGTGGAGGTCCGGGCAGAGCAACCGCAGGCCAACGACGAGAGCAAGGCAGACAAGAAGAAGTCCAAATCCGAACGCAAGGCCATCCGGTTCACCAATTTGCGCGACCGCAAGAAGGGTGAGCCTCTCCTTGTGGAGACCGACACGACAGCGGCCTATATTCCTACGCCGGAAGATGTGAAACCTGCCGACCCCGAGCCTGCCGCTACAGAGGCAGAGCCGGTGGAGGAAGAACAGCCCTCCGTTCCGGTTCCGGCATACAACCGTCGCGACGGTTATGTACATTTGGCAGTAGTCATGCCGTTCAATCTTCAGTCCCAGACCCGTAATACGGACAAACAGCAACGGCGCAGCGTGGAGTTCTATCAGGGACTCTTGATTGCTGCTCGGGAAGCACAAGAGACGGGACAGAAGGTGGAGGTGAGTGCCTTCGATATCGGTACGGAACCGGCAGAATCGATTCTTGCCAACCAGAATTTCCAGCATGCCGATGTGGTGATTGTGCCCTTCGACGCCAAAGATGCCCAGCCCTTCATCGACTACGGACGGCAGTCCGGCGTGAACGTGGTGAGCCCTCTGGCTTTCGACGAAACCAAACTGAACGATCCGCACCTCTTCCAGCTCAATACAGCCAAAAGCTTGCTTTATCCCCGGCTCAACAGCGAGCTAATCACCCGTTTCGGCAACTGTGAGATAGTTTTCCTCACCGATAGCAGTCTCCTGGCCCGAGGCAACGAAGAGTCTTTGGTTCCCGCTCTGAAACAGACGCTGACGGACAACGGTCTCGCTTTCCATCAGTTCACCTACAGCGATCCTGCCCGTCTGAGTTTCCTCGACGCAGAGCTGAAAATCGGCGACAAACCCATCTTGCTGATTCCGACCAGTTCGAGCAAAGAGTCCATGCGCCGCATGTTCCCCTGTCTGAAATATCTCACGGCAGAAACCGACTCCACTTCGGCTCACGAGGTGGCTGTGCTGGGATATCCGGAATGGATGCTCTACACAGAGGAGTTCATGAACTATTACTACGACATGAACGTATGGATGTTCTCCAAGTTCTATGCCAATCCTTTGGATGCCAAAGTGGAGGAGTTCTACAAAACTTTCAAATACTGGTACGGCAAGGAGCCGATGAACCTTTACCCCAAGTACGGTCTCTTGGGCTACGATTTGGCCAAGTTCTTCATTGCGCGTATCGATATGAGCGGGTGGACCTTCGACCAGACCATTGCCCACCATTGCAACGAGGGAGCTTTGCAGAATGTGATGAATTTCGAACACACCGAGCAGGGAGGCTGGATTAACAGCGCTCTCTATCTGGTGCATTTCAAACCCAATACCGAGATTGAGAAATATGTGGTTCGCTGATTCTGTGCGGTTTCGTTGGCTGTGGTTGGCCGTTTTCCTGCTGCTGCCTCTTCGGAGCACGGCTCAGCCCCGTGTGGCACGTCATCTGGACTTGGGCGTGACGGGAGGTGTGACCATGAGCCGCTATACGTTCAATCCCACAGTGACGCAGAATCAGGCTCTGGGCTACACGATGGGTATCACCGCACGCTATGTCGAAGAGAAGTATTTCGGTGTGCAGGCCGAATTGCTGCTCACACAGCGCGGTTGGGACGAACGTTACGAACTCTTCCCCGACTTGAAGTTCAAGCGGACTTTCACTTATCTGGAAATTCCCGTGTTGGCACATATCTATTTCAATATGGGCAGACGCAACGAAATCTCGGTGGATTTGGGTCCCAAATTCGGTACGATGCTATGGCAGAATACCGATTCCAATCTTCCGGAGGATTTCGGACAGACGGGGAGCGCCACATCCAACTACCAATACCTTCAGCACGACATGTCGGTTCATTCCAAGTTCGACTACGGCATTCAGGCCGGTCTCGGTTACGAATTCAGAGCAAGTCGTCACCTGAGTTTCCAAATAGCCGGACGCTACTATTTCGGTCTGGGTAATATCTTCCCCGACGAGAAGACGGATGTCTTTGAGACTTCGTCGAACCAACAGATTCAGATTGTTTTCACCGCCTGGTGGAAGAAGTGGATAGGCAAGAAACGAGCCGTCAAGGTTAAGGGGTAAGGGTTCAAGGTTCAAGGTTCAAAGTTCAAAGTTCAAAGTTCAAGAAATATAGGTATATGGAAGTAAAAGAAACCGCCATTTCCGGTCTTTACATCATCGAACCGAAGATTTTCGGTGACAGCCGGGGGTATTTTTACGAAAGTTTTTCCCGTCGGGATTTCGAAGCCAAAATCGGATCCGTGGATTTCTGTCAGGACAATCAGTCGTTCTCTCACTACGGCGTGTTGAGAGGATTGCATTTCCAGAAACCGCCCTTCACCCAGAGTAAACTGGTGCGTGTCATCCAGGGAACCGTGTTGGATGTGGCTGTCGATATCCGCAAGGGGAGTCCTACGTTCGGCCAATATGTTGCAGTGGAACTCTCGGGCGAGAACCACCGGCAGTTCTTCATTGCCAAAGGTTTCGCCCACGGATTCTGTGTCTTGTCCGAGACGGCGCTCTTCCAATATAAATGCGATGAATTCTATCATCCGGAATCAGAGGGAGCCTTGGCCTGGAATGACCCGGACCTCCATATCGAATGGAATATACCAGCCGAAAGGATTGAATTGTCGGAGAAAGACAAACACCATCCCTTCCTCAAGGATTTCGACAGTCCGTTCACCTTTTAATGCTGCACAGACATGAATATTTTAGTTACCGGAGCCAACGGACAACTCGGCAACGAGATGCAAATCGTTGCCAGACAAAGCTCCCATCACTTTGTCTTCACCGATGTGTGTGACGGATATGCCAAGCTGGACATCACCGACCTCGATGAGATACGCCGGGCAGTGAAAGACAACGAGATAAATTGTATCGTCAACTGCGCCGCATGGACCAATGTCGATGGGGCAGAGGCTCCCGAGAAACGCGAGCTGGTGGAGAAACTCAACGCCAAAGCGCCCGAGAATCTCGCCGTTGCGATGAGAGAAGCCGGAGGTTTGCTCATTCACGTGAGTACAGACTATGTGTTCGGCGGAGACCCCTACAACACTCCCTGCCGGGAGGACCAAAAGGGAACGCCCACGGGTGTCTATGGCGAGACAAAATTGCTCGGCGAACAGCTGATTGCCGCAATGGGAGTCAAGTACGTCATCCTGCGTACCGCCTGGCTTTACAGCGAGTTCGGCAAGAACTTTGTCAAGACGATGTTGAATCTCACGGCCACCAAGCCCCGCCTCAATGTCGTCTTCGACCAGTGCGGCACCCCGACATACGCCGGAGATTTGGCCCATGCCATCATGACCGTTGCAGAAGAGTACAGCCTCTCCGGCATCGGCAACGGCACATGGGACAAAACGGGCATATACCATTTCTCGAACGAGGGAGTTTGCTCTTGGTTTGACTTCACGAAGACCATAGCCGAACTGTCCGGCCATACCGACTGCGACATCGAACCTTGCCACAGCGACGAGTTCCCGTCTCCCGTCAAACGTCCGGCCTACAGTGTGCTCGACAAAACCAAAGTGAAGGAAACTTTCGGCATCCGCATTCCCTATTGGACCGATTCGCTGAAGGTTTGTCTTCGCAATCTCGGTGTGATGTAAATGAACGCTTTTCTTTTACTGTAAGGAAATGGGTATTGTAATCAGACAGTCTCTCAAAAGTACGTTCGTGAACTATATCGGAGTCCTTATGGGCATCCCGATTCAGTTCTATGTGGTGGCCAAATATCTGGAGCCCCAGGTTTATGGCCTGACACAGGTCATCTATCAGGCGGCAGTTCTTTTCGCCACCTTTGCCCTGTTGGGCACAGGCAGTTCGGGTATGCGCTATTTCCCCTACTTCCGCGACAAGAAGACAGGCGACCACGGATTTCTCTACTATTTCCTGATGCTACCCGCCATCGGGTGCCTCATCTTTGTGCCGCTCTACATTGTCCTGAAGCCCGCCATAGTTTCCTATTTTGCCAGAAAATCGCCCGAGTTCGTCGATTATTATTACTACGTCATTCCTTTCATCATCGTTTTGTCCTTCTGGTATTGGACGGAGAATTATGCCAACATCAATATGCGCATCGCCGTGCCGAAGGCCATACGTGAGGTGGGAATGCGTCTGTTGATGCTGGGCTGCTATCTGGCCTACGGTTTCGGTTATCTCAATGTTCAGGGACTGATTCTCTCGTTCGTCTTGAGTTATGCCATTTGTATGGTTTCCACCGGTGCCTACGCCCTGCATATCGGTTCGAGTTCGATGCGGCATCACGACCTGAGTGTGCTGACACCGGAACTGAAGCGGGACTTCATCAACTACACGCTCATTGTGATGATAGGCTCGCTGGTCAATGTGGTCTATCAGCTCGACATCTTCATGCTCTCGGGCGAGAAGGGGCTTTACGATGCCGGCATCTATTCGATGATGATATTTTTTGCCAATGTGGTCAACATGCCTGCGCGGTCCATCACCGCCATTTCGGCACGCGGTGCGTCCGAGGCGATGCAGCGCGGGGACAACGCCGAGGCTTCGGCTCTCTTCAAACAGGTCTCCATCCATCAGTTCATGGCCGGTGCCATCACGTTGCTCATCATTTGGATTAACCTCGACTGTATCTTCCAACTTATGCCCAACGGCGAAAAGTTCGCCACGGGCAAATGGGCGATGCTCCTGCTGGGATTTTCCCAGATAATATTTTGTACGCTGAATTTCGGCGGCTCCCTCATCTCCTATTCCAAATATTATTATTGGACGCTCTTCGTGACGGTACTGCTCATATTCCTCACCATCACGACCAACAAGATATTCATCCCGATGTGGGGTCTGGCCGGTGCGGCTTTTGCCACGTTGCTTACCAACTTCATCAGCTACAGCTGGCAGCAGTTCATCATCCAATTCAAGATTCACGCCAATCCTTTCACATGGGCACATCTGCGCATGGTTCTGGTCATAGCGATACTCTACGGATTGAACTTCCTGATTCCCTCGTTGAGCGATGTTTCGCCTTGGTTGGACATTGCTGTGCGTACAGTGCTCATCGGTTTCGTAGCCGTGCTTCTGCTCTATTGGTTCAAAGTGAGCGTTCAGGTGAACGGCATCATTGACTATTACATTCTTCGCAAAGGCAGATAACCAATGATAAAAATCTCCGTCATCATTCCCGTCTATAATGTCTCGGCCTGGATAGGTGACTGCATCGATTCGCTCATGCAGCAGACCCTTCAGGACGTGGAGTACATCTTTGTGGACGACCACGGCGGAGACGACAGCATCGAGAAGGCTCAGACCCTCATCTCGCGCAAGGGCGGCAGTTCGGACCTCTTCCGTTTCCTGCAGACTCCCCAGAACGGCGGACCGGGTTTGGCCAGAAATGTCGGCATAGACGCAGCACGGGGGAAATACATCGCATTCATCGATCCGGACGATACCGTTGAGAGGGATATGATGGAACGGCTCTGGAAGAAAGCCGATGCCACACACGCCGATTTGGTCTATTGTCAACTACGTTATCAGGGAGGTGACAAAACCGGACTCACCGACGGAAATCCCGTTTTTCCCGTCGGACCGCTGTCGGATGCCAACCAGCGGAAGTTCTTGATAGGGATGAAAACTTTCTGTGTCACCTTTATCTATCGCCTCGACTGGCTGAACGAGCATCAGATTCGTTTCCCAAAATACCGTTCATCGGAAGATTCCAACTTCCTGATACGTTGTATTTGTGCAGCTCAGAGTGTGGCTTGCGTCAATCAGCCGCTCTATGTCTATCATATCCGCGACACGTCGTTGTCGAAGGGGGTCTCGCCCCAACGCTATCAGGAGAAACTGGATGCTTTCGACGACCTTTGGTTCTACCTGCGCCGCGACGGTTATCTCAGGATTTTTCCCGAGGAATTGGGTTGGGTCTATCTCAAAAAGGCTTTTGCGGTGGGTATGTTGAACTATCTGAACTCCACAGAGGATTTCAATCCGGAGGTCATCCGCAAAATCCGCGACCTGCTCGACTACGAAGTGCCGCAGTGGAAAGAGAATACGTATTTAAAAAAGTTCAAGAAAGAAGCATTCCTCATCAACCGCCTGTACTACGGGTCCGACTTGACGCTCAAAGCCATGCGTTGGCTCACCCGAATGGCCGGAGTGGGGTTGTAACTTAAAACCACACAACAAGATGGATAAACTCGAAGAGGCTCGCAGAGTCTTCGACATCGAAATAGAGGCGCTCCAAAAGATGCGCGAATCCCTCGACGAAACTTTCGTCCGTATTTTGGACGAGATTGTCGCCTGTCAGGGGAAAGTGATTGTGACCGGAATGGGCAAACCCGGCCATGTGGGTACCAAGATTGCGGCTACATTGGCCAGCCTGGGCACGTCGTCGTTCTTTCTCCACCCGGCCGAAGCCATGCACGGCGACCTCGGAATGGTGACGGCCAACGACCTCGTGATTGCCATTTCCTACAGTGGCGAGAGCGAGGAAATCATCAAAATTCTGCCCAACATCAAAATCATAGGAGCCAAAATCATCGGTATCACCGGCAACGGAAATTCCACGCTTGCCCTCAATTCTGACCTCGTCCAGGTCTTCCCGAAATTCAGGGAGGCCTGTTATCTCGGACTGGCCCCTACGTCCTCCACAACTGTCGAACTGTGCTACGGCGATGCTTTGGCGGTGGTTGCGTCGGGTATCTATGGTTTCAAGGATGCCGACTTCGGCAAGTTCCATCCCGCCGGCGCATTGGGCAAGAAACTGATACTGCGCGTGGAGGACCTTATGACGACAGGTGAGAAAAATGCCGTCGTGCCGTCAGACGCCACACTCAAGGATGTCATTCTCGAACTCTCCAAAAAAGGCCTGGGAATCGTCTCGATTGTGGACGAGGAGAACCGGCTGAGAGGTGTGATTACCGACGGCGACCTGCGAGGCCAGCTCCTCAAGGGGGTGGATATCTATTCGCTCTCGGTGGACGACATCATGTCCAAGCATCCTTTCACCATTCGGGAAAACCGTCTTGCTGTCGAGGCTCTCAATCTTCTCAAGAAACGCAACATCTCCTATATGCCGGTGCTTGATGCCGAACGGCGCGTGGTCGGAACCATCCGCATGAAGGATATCGTCAATATCGGAATCGTAGGATAATCCATCTTCTCAACCCTTCCCGTTTATGAGTCAGCATCCCCAGGTTTCAGTCATCACCGTTACCTACAACGCCAAAGATTTCCTCCCGGAAACCTTCCGCAGTGTGTGGGCACAGACATGGTCCGACATTGAATATATTGTCGTGGACGGGGCATCGACCGACGGCACGAAGGAAATGATAGAAGCCCATCAGGACAAAATCGCCCAATGGGTCTCGGAACCCGACCGTGGGCTCTACGATGCCATGAACAAGGGTATTCGGATGGCGCACGGCGAACTGATAGGCATCGTCAATGCAAGTGATTATTTCGAACCCGATACCGTTGAGACCGTAGTCCGTGCCTGGCAATCGCATCCCGAGGCCGGACTTTTCCACGGGAATGTGAATATGCTCAACGAGGACGGTTCGCTCTTCAAACTCAAAAAGCCCCGCACAAACGACCTTTCGCAGGGGATGTGTATTTACCATCCGACCTGCTTTGTGGCTCGCAGGGTTTATGAACAGTTGGGAGCTTTCGACCTCCGCTACCGTTATTCTGCCGACTACGATTTCGTATTGCGGTGTCAGGTGAACGGCATTCCTTTCCATTATATGGACAAGGTGTTAAGCAATTTCCGCAGGGGAGGCGTTTCGACCACAGCCAAACAGAAAGGCATGGAAGAGGCACGCGACATCCTCGTCAAGAACGGATTCTCCCGCGAATATGCTGACGGGATGCTCCGCATTTGGGAGAAAAAACACCGCAAGGACCTTTGTCTCCAAAGGGGTTATCATTTTTTGAAAAAAATCCTGCCTGCCGCCTGGCTCAATGCTTTGGCCGGCAAGATCCATGGATAAGCAAAGAGAACGGTTATGATATTGACAGACGCTCAACTCGAGCAGAAGAAACAAAATCTGAAAGAGATACTCCGATATTTCATCTCTTTTTGCAACCGGAACGGATTGCAATACTATTGCGTCTATGGCACGTGTATAGGAATGGTGCGCCACAAAGGTTTTATTCCCTGGGATGACGACATCGATGTGGCGATGCCGCGCCCGGACTATGAGCGCCTCCTTGCGATGCGCGACCGTCTCGATACCAACTACGAGTTGGTGGATTGTGAGACCAATCCGGACTACAATGCCACGTTCGCCAAAATCTGCGACCGCCGCACAACGCTCCTCGAACAGGAGGCCATCCGTTGTATGATAGGCAACTATGTGGATATCTTTCCCATCGACGGATGTGGCGAGGACGAGGAAGAATACACCCGCGACTATCTCCGTACGCAAGAGCTGCGTGTGGCTCTGAATGCCGTTTCCCAGCACTATGGCCCCTGGAAGTTTGTCAAGTGGTTGCTTCGTTTCAAATGGGAGGAATTCTCTCTCCATCTGAAATATTCGATTCGTCGGCAGGAGAAACGCAGGCAGGTGCTTGACGAGCTGCGCAGCATCCGCAACAAGTATCCATACGAAAAGTCATCCCTGGTGACGATATGGGCCGGATGGTCTGCTCCCCGATGCTTCCGGAATCCCAAGTCAGCCTTCGGCAAAGGCGTCTTAGCCGATTTCGAAGACATCCGGGCGCTTATTCCTGCCGACTACGACCATGTGCTCAGTCTCCTCTACGGCAACTACATGCAGTTGCCTCCCAAAGAGAAACGGGGGCTCCACCACGAATGTTTCTATTTCAATTTCGGGAAACGCGTTTCCTTGGAGGAAGCCCTCCGTGAGGGAAACCGCCGTTCCAATGCGATTGCCTATTAAAAGTTAATATTTCTCCGGTTATGACGGTTCTCTACGACTATCAGGGACTTTATCCCACCTTCTCGGGCATCTCGATGTGTTTCTTCGAGTTGATTCACAACTTGCCGTCCGAGGTCGGCTACCGCATCGGGCTCAAGGAGTGCGACAATCTGCATCTCCAGCGGCTCAAGGTGTGGAACGTCTCTCCTTGCCGTCATCCCTATGAGAAGTTTTTCCCCGCATGGAAATCGCCGATGAGGAAGACTCTCTACGATGCCTTGGGACGATTTCGGCTCATGCCTACACCCAAGTGGATAAACCGTAAAGAATCCCTTCGGATGCTGGCAAGCGAAGACTGGGATGTATTCCATGCCACAGGTTTTGACCCATATTTCCTGCCTTATCTCGAAGGACGGCCTTTCGTGATGCATATCCACGATCTCACTGCGGAACTCTTTCCTCAGTACTTTGCGGCTGACGATATTCAGATACGCGGGAGGAAAGTGCTGTGTGATAAGGCA
>CALBPV010000064.1 GCA_937899265.1 uncultured Bacteroidales bacterium | reverse complement strand
AGTCTTTGAATTCGGTGGCAATTTGCTTCCAGAGATATTCGTATTTGTCCTTGTAGGTATTGTAGTAAGTCCTGTCGGCTTTGAGCCAGGAGACGGTTTTCACGGTCGTTCCGTCCGACTGGTAGCTGTCTGCTCCCGTGTCGTGATGGACGTTGAGGATGCAATAAAGTCCGTTGTCTATAACGTAATCGACCACTTCCTTCACGCGGGCCATCCATTGGGAATCCACATTGCCCTGGGCATCCATGTGGTTGTACCAGGTCACCGGCACGCGTATGGCACCGAATCCGGCATCTTTCATCATGGTTATCATTTCCTTGGTGGTATAGGGCTGTCCCCAATACACCTCGCTTTCCAGACCTTGCACGCCCCAGTAGGCTGCACTCGACGGAAGATTGGGCGACCCGCTGTGGGCTTCAAGGGTATTGCCCAGATTCCAGCCCACGCCCATGTTGGCAACGGCTTCGGTGGCTGTTTCAAACGTTTGGGCTTGCACGCCCCATGTCATAGCGGTCAACAGACCTGCAGTTAAAAGGTTTTTATATCGCATAGTTGTCTTGATTTTTAATATGCACAATCATAGTTTTTGCGCGGCAAAGATAGGAAAAGTTTTCCGAATAAACAAATATTTCGGCAAAAAAAGTCGGTTTCTTTGTTTTTTCGGTCAGTTCTTTCCCTTACTTGGCACTTTTGCGCAAAATGATGGACAAAAAGACAGCGATGCCGAGTCCCATGGGATAGTAAAGATAGCGGATGATGGAAGTGGGATTTACGGGTTGTCCGAACGCTTCGCCGGCCAGTCCGGCGGCAATGAGCACTTGAGCGCCGTAGGGGAGGAGTCCCTGAAGCGAGCAGGAAGTGGTGTCGAGAATGGAAGCCACACGTTTTGGGTCGAGATTGAACCGGCGGGAGATGTCGTGGGCAATGGGACCCGCCGTGATGAGGGTGACGGTGTTGTTGGCCGTGCAGATGTCTGTCAGGGCCACCAGGCCGGCAATGGCTCCTTCGGCTCCCCGTGCCGACGTGATGCGGCGCGTGAGGAGGTGGATGAGGTAGTCGATGCCTCCGTTGGCCTTGACGGTGGCCAGCATTCCGGCAGCCAACAGGGTGACGATGACGAGTTCGCTCATGCCCATCATGCCCCCCGAGAGTGCGCTCATCCAGCCCCAGGCGTCGTAACTGCCGTCGGCCATGCCTGTGATGCCGGTCAGCACCACGCCGAGCAGGAGCACGAGCGTGACATCGAGTCCCGCCACGGCGAGAGCTATGACGGTCACGTAGGGTATCACTTTCCACCACAGCACCTCGGGAATCACCTGCGGAGCCTCGATGTTGCGGCCCGCAAAATAATAGAGCGCCAGCACCGCAAGAGCCACCGGCAGCACCAGTCTGAAATTGGTGCGGAATTTGTCGCTCATGCGGCATCCCTGCGTTTGGGTGGCTATGATGGTGGTGTCGCTGATGAAGGAGAGATTGTCCCCGAAGAAGGCACCGCCCACCACGATGGCGCACATCAGCGGAAGCTCAGTACCCGTCTGTTGGGCGATGCCCACGGCCACAGGCGTCAGAGCCGCAATGGTGCCGCACGATGTGCCGATGGCCAGCGAGATGAAACACGAGGCCAGAAAGACCGACGGCAGCAGCAACGACGAGGGCAATACCGAAAGCGTCACGTTCACGGTCGCATCCACGGCTCCCATCGCCCGGGCCGACCCGGCAAAGGCACCCGCCAAAAGGAAAATCCACAGCATGAGCATCATCTGCGAGGAGCCGGCTCCCTTCGAGAAGGTGTCGATGCGGTCGGCCAGACTTCCCCGCGAAACGGCCACAGCATAGACCGCCGAAATCAGGAAAGCCACCGAGATGGGCACTTTATAGAAATCTCCCGCGATGAGACTGGTCACAAGGTAGAGCACCAGAAACAACAGCAGCGGAGAGAGTGAAAACCATTTGCGTTTCATTGGGCAAAGATAACCGTTTCTGTTCAAAAAGTGCACATTTACACGTCAAAAACAGCTCAAATTACACAAAAAAAGAAAAATTGTATTGACTTTTTTCACTTTTCAGGCAAAAAAATTGGTCGTTTCGTTTCTTTTTACTATCTTCGCCCGGTGAAAGGTCGAATCTTTTAAGGTCTTTTAAGGTCTAAGGTCAAAGGTCTAAGGTCAAAGGTCTAAGGTCTTTTAAGGTCTAAGGTCTAAGGTCAAAGGTCTAAGGTCTTTTAAGGTCTAAGGTCAAAGGTCTTTTAAGGTCTAAGGTCTTTTAAGGTCAAAGGTCTAAGGTCGAAGGTCTAAGGTCGAAGGTCTTTTAAGGTCTAAGGTCTAAGGTCTAAGGTCGAAGGTCTATTAAGGTCGAAGGTCAAAGTTCAAAGAAAACTTATACAAGTATGATTAGAAAAATCCTTATTGCCAATCGTGGTGAAATAGCCATCCGCGTCATGCGGGCCTGCTATGAGATGGGCATCCGTTCGGTGGCGGTTTTCTCGGAAGCCGACCGCACCAGCCGCCACGTGTTGTATGCCAACGAAGCCGAGTGCATCGGAG
This sequence comes from uncultured Bacteroidales bacterium, assembly GCA_937899265.1. Taxonomy (GTDB): domain Bacteria; phylum Bacteroidota; class Bacteroidia; order Bacteroidales; family UBA3663; genus Liminaster. The sequence continues at coordinate 14,136 of CALBPV010000064.1, read as the reverse complement.
GCGCAGCTTCCAGCGAGAGTTATCTCAACATTGAGAAAATCATCGATGTGGCCAAGCGCCACAAGGTCGATGCCATCCATCCCGGCTACGGCTTCCTCTCCGAGAATGCCGACTTTGCACGCCGTGTGCAGGAGGAGGGTATCATTTGGATAGGCCCCGACCCCCAGACAATGGAAGATATGGGCGACAAAATCAAGGCCCGTATCAATATGATTAACGCCGGTGTGCCCGTCGTGCCCGGCACTCAGGAGCAGCTTCAGAGCGCCGAGGAGTGCGTGCGCGAGTGTAATCAGATAGGTTACCCCGTCATGGTCAAGGCTTCCATGGGCGGCGGCGGCAAAGGCATGCGTTTGATTCACAATGAAAAAGAAGCCGTCGAGATGTACAATGCTGCCAAGATGGAAGCCATGTCGTCGTTCGGCGACGATACGGTCTATCTTGAGAAATTTGTCGAGGGGCCTCACCACATAGAGTTCCAGATTCTGGGCGACAACTTCGGAAACGTCATCCACCTCTGCGACCGCGAGTGCTCTGTGCAGCGCCGTCATCAGAAGGTGGTCGAGGAGAGTCCCTCTCCCTTCCTCGACCCCGAACTGCGCAGCAAGATGGGCGCTGCCGCTGTGGCTGCCGCCAAAGCTGTAGGCTACAAGGGTGCAGGCACCATCGAGTTCCTCGTCGATTGTCACAAGAATTTCTATTTCCTCGAGATGAACACCCGTCTTCAGGTGGAACACCCCATCACCGAGGAGGTGGTGGGCATCGACCTCGTGAAGCAGCAGATTCTCGTGGCCGACAATCAGCCTCTCGCCATCCGTCAGGAAGATGTCCAGCAGCGCGGCCACGCCATCGAGTGCCGCATCTGTGCCGAGGACACGGAGAACAACTTCCGTCCCGCGCCCGGCATCATACAGCAGCTCACCGAGCCCCACGGCATCGGTGTCCGCATCGACTCGGGTGTCTATCAGGGCTACGAGATACCGATGTACTACGACCCCATGATAGGCAAGCTCATCGTATGGGCGACGACGCGCGAGTACGCCATCGAGCGCATGCGCCGCGTGCTCTACGAGTACAAGGTGACCGGCCTCGTGACCAATATCCGCTACCTGCGCCGCATCATCGACGTGCCGGCGTTCAAGGAGGGCAAGTACGACACGTCCTTCATCGAACGTTATGCCGAGCGTCTCCGTCCGCGTCCCGGTTTCAAGAACGACTCCGAGGACATGTCCATCATTGCGGCATATATTGACTACCTCATGAACTTCGAGGAGAACGTCGATTCCTCGCTCAACGAACAGAACTCTTCCGTCCTCAACCGCTGGCGCAGCTTCGGTCTCCAGAAGGGGGTCTTGAGAATCTGATGATTAAGGTCTAAGGTCTAAGGTCTAAGGTCTAAGGTCTAAGGTCTTTAAGGTCTAAGGTCTAAGGTCTAAGGTCAAAGGTCAAAGGTCTAAGGTCTAAGGTCAAAGGTCAAAGGTCGAAGGTCTTTAAGGTCTAAGGTCAAAGGTCAAAGGTCAAAGGTCTTTAAGGTCTAAGGTCTAAGGTCTAAGGTCTAAGGTCTAAGGTCAAAGGTCAAAGGTCTAAGGTCTTTTAAGGTCAAAGGTCTAAGGTCTTTTAAGGTCTAAGGTCTAAGGTCAAATTAAAAAAAAGAAAATTTTTATGGAAATACAAGTAGGAAAACGTCTTGCGGAGGTCAACCTCGTCAGCAAAGACGGCAACAAAGTCAAAATCGACATCGACGGCAAAGTCTATGACGTGGACATCGTGATGTTTGAGAACGGCACCTCTTCCATTCTCTACGAGGGCAACAGCTACCGCAGCGAGATGGTCAAGAGCGACAACGGACGTCACTATCAGGTGAACATGAACTACTCGACCTATCAGATTGACATGCTCGACTCCCAAGCCAAGTACATGCGTCTGCGCCGTCAGGGTCAGAGCGAGAAGCAGGCCGACCGCATCAAGTCTCCCATGCCCTGCAAGATTGTCAAGGTCTATGTGCAGCCCGGCGACGCCATCAAGGCCGGCGACCCCGTGGTCACCATCGAGGCCATGAAGATGCAGTCCAACCTCTCCGTTTCGGAAGACTGCGAGGTGGCAGCCGTACTCGTCAACGAGGGCGACTCCGTGATGGTGGAGCAGGATCTTGTGACCCTCAAGCTCAAACAAGTTCAAAGTTGAAAGTTCAAAGTTTAATATTTTTTTCCCAAAACAAACATTTTCTCAACGCTATGAACAAATTGAATGTTCGCGAGCGCATCGACCTGCTGCTCGACAAGAATACCTTCGTGGAGGTAGATAAATATGTGAAACATCACTGTACCAACTTCGGGATGGAATCCAAGCGTATCGCCGGCGACGGCGTGGTCTGCGGCTACGGCAAGATTGACGGACGTCTGGTCTTCGTCTATGGTTTCGACTTTGCCGTCTTGGGCGGTTCGCTCTCTTCGGCCAATGCCCAGAAGATAGTCAAAGTTCAGGAAATGGCTCTCAAGGTGGGAGCTCCCATCATCGGCCTCAACGACAGCGGCGGTGCCCGTATCCAGGAAGGCATTGAGTCGCTCACCGGCTTTGCCCACATCTTCCGCAAGAATGTGATGTCCTCGGGTGTCATTCCCCAGATTTCGGCCATCATGGGACCTTGCGCCGGCGGTTCGTGCTATTCGCCCGCTCTCACTGACTTCATCCTCATGGTCCAGGACGAGAGCCAGATGTTCATCACCGGCCCCAATGTCGTCAAGCAGGTCACCAACGAGGAGTGTGACAAGGAAAGCCTCGGCGGTGCTTCGGTTCACGGCTCCATATCCGGTGTGGCCAACTTCGTCTGCCAGAACGACGAGGAGTGCCTCATGACCATCCGCGAGTTGCTCGGCTTCCTTCCCTCCAACAACATGGAGGATGCTCCCGTCAAACCCGCCACCGACGAGTTGACACGTGTTTGCCACGAACTCGACAACGTGGTGCCCACCGACCCCAACCAGAGCTACGACATCCGCAACATCATCGAGCCCGTCTGCGACCAGCAGTATTTCTTCGAGATTCAACCCTCGTGGGCCAAGAACATCGTGATAGGCTTCGGTCGTATGGCAGGCCGCACCGTCGGCTTTGTGGCCAATCAGCCTCAGGACAAGTCGGGTGCCCTCGACATCGATGCATCCGAGAAGGCCGCCCGCTTCATCCGTTTCTGCGACTGCTTCAATATCCCCATTGTGGCCATCGAGGACGTTACGGGATTCCTGCCCGGCATCCAGCAGGAGCACAACGGCATCATACGTCACGGTGCCAAGCTCGTCTATGCTTTTGCCGAAGCTACGGTGCCCAAGGTTACGCTCATCACCCGCAAGGCATACGGCGGCGCCTACATCGCCATGAACTCCAAGCAGCTCGGTGCCGATGTCAACCTGGCTTATCCCACTGCCGAAATAGCCGTCATGGGTGCCAAGGGCGCTGTCTCCATCCTCTATCGCAAGGAGACCCCCGAACAGCAGGCTGAGCGCGTCAAGGAGTACGAGGAGAAGTTTGCCAATCCCACGATGGCTGCCGAACTCGGTTTCATCGACGACATCATCGAGCCTGCCGACACACGCCGTGCCCTCATCCAGGCTCTCGAGATGTGCCGCAACAAGAACCAGAGCAATCCTCCCAAGAAACACGGCAATATACCTCTTTAAATAATATATAAGGATAACAGTATTCAGCATGAAAAGATATCTTTCCCTCCTGCTTCTGGCTGCATCGGCCGTCTTCGCACTGTCGTCGTGCCGTCAGCAGCAGGAACAGCCCAAGAAGGCCAAATATGTCTTCTATTTCATCACCGACGGAACGGGTGTCAACACCATTCTCGGCCAGGAGATGATGCAGTATGAACTTGAGAACGGACCCGGCAAGTGGGGACGTGTGCCCCTCTGCGTCACGCAGTTCCCCGTCCTCGGTGTCTCTTCCACCTACAGTTCCTCCCACGGCGTGACCGATTCGGCCTCGTCGGGTACGGCGCTTTCCTCCGGTGTCAAGACCCGCAACGGGATGATAGGCGAGGGACCCGATTCGTCGGCTGTCTATAGCATCGCCGTTTGGGCCCACGAGAAGGGCATCCCCACGGGCGTTGCCACCTCGGTCTGCATCAACCACGCCACGCCTGCCGCTTTCTATGCCCATGCCGATTCGCGCAAGCAGTACTACAAGATAGGCAGCCAGTTGGCTGAGGCCGGCTTCGACTTCTACGGAGGCTCCGACATCCATTGTGCCGCCGACTCCACGCTCACGTGCTACCAGATAGCCGAAGCCGGAGGCTACACCATCGCACGCGGCAAGGAGGGCTACGACTCTCTCAAGACACGTGCCGACAAGATGCTCCTCCTCCAGCGTCAGCAGGAGAGCGACCGCGATGCGTTCTCGCTGCCCTACTATCTCGACGCCAAGCCCGGACAGCTCACCGTCATCGACATCCTCCGTGCCGAGCTTGATTTCCTCTACAACCAAAAGGGCGGCAAGGACAAGGGCTTCTTCATCATGAACGAGATAGGAGCCAAGGTCGATTTCGGTTGCCATGCCAACGATGCGGCGGCTGCCTTCCGCGAGGTGGCTGTGCTCGACTCGTGCATCCGTGTGGCCTACGACTTCTATCTGCAGCATCCCGACGAGACGCTCATTCTCCTTACTGCCGACCACGAGACGGGCGGTTTGGTGCTCTCCAAGCCCAACAGCTATCAGCACAACCTCCAGATACTCCAGTATCAGACGGCTTCCAAGGATGAGGTCACCCGCCATTTCCAGGCCCTGCGTTCCGAGACCCGCAACAAAGTGTCCTGGGAGCAGGTACAGGCTGTGCTGCGTCAGGACTTCTCGTTCTGGGACAAAGTCGAACTCACCGAGGCCGAGGAGGCCGAGCTCAAGGACATCTATCGCAAGTCCTTTGTCGGCAAGATGCCCAATGAGGAGAATCTCTACTCTTCGAGCGAACCGATGGCAGCCGCTGCTGTGCGCATCATCGATGCCAAAGCCTGCGTCTCCTGGACCACGGGCGGCCATTCTGCCGGCCTCGTGCCCTGTTACGTGTGTGGCGTGGGTGCCGAACAATTTACCGGTCACAACGACAATGCCGAGATACCTCTCAAGATTGCACGTCTGGCCGGCTACAAGTAAAACACTTTAAAACCTTAACTTCTCCCGAGGCGTCTTTCCGATGCCCCGGGAATAGTTTTTGCTGTGTCTGATGAATAGCATTTTTATCGTACTGCCCATACTCACCCTCCTGATGTTCGAGCTCGGACTGACGTTGCGTCCTGTCGATTTCGTGCTCATCCTCCGTCGTCCGAAAGCCATGCTTACGGGTCTCTTCGGACAGCTGGTGGTCCTTCCGCTCATCGCCTGGGGTGTCGGAGTTGCATTCTCGCTGCCTCCGGTGTTTTTCATCGGTGTCGTGCTCATAGCCTGTTGTCCGGGCGGTTCGTCGAGCAACGTCTTTTCCATGCTTGCCAAGGGCGATGTTGCCCTTTCGGTATCGCTTACGGCGGCCAGTTCCGTCATCACGCTCTTCACGGTGCCCCTCATCATGCAGTGGACCACGCTCTATGCCGGTGCCGCTGTGGGCGTGCATCTGCCGGTGGCCAATCTCTTCATCCAGAACGTGCTCACCATGTTGCTGCCCATTCTGTTGGGCATTCTGTGCCGCAAATATTTCCCCGCTGCTGCCGGGAAGATGGATTATATCCTCTCGCGTCTGGCTTTCCCCGCCCTCATGTTGCTGGCGGGCATTTTTTTGTCCAGCATTGGCACACCATCCTCGACAACTTCGCCCTCCTCGGGATGTGTGTCGGTCTGCTTCTTCTGGTGGCTGTCTTCCTGGCGTCTTGTCTGTCCCGTCTTGCCCGTCTCTCTCCCCGCGAACGGCGCACCATCGTCATCGAAGTGGGCATGCAGAACGCCGCCCAGGCCATCGCCGTTGCGTCCAGTCCCTTCATTTTCAACGACGGCAGGATAGCCGTTCCGGCCATCATCTACGCCCTCCTCATGAACGTGGTCCTGCTCACCTATGTGGGCCTGATTAAGTTCAGGAGGTGACTTTTCCCGCGCTGCTGTAAGGGGGGGGGTCAGAAGAGCGTGGGCTGTTCCGTCATGAGGTACTGCACTATCTTGGTGCAGGCATCCTTGAGGGCTGCGCTCGAGCGGTGGAGGTTTTCGTGGAATTCTTCTTCGGTGGCACGTCCGCCATCGACCAGGTCGGTCACGCTCTTGACGCAGATGAGGGGCACCTTGTGGAGCGAGGCCACGTAGGCGATGGCTCCGGCCTCCATGTCCTTGAGTTCGCCGCCCTCGCGGAGTATGATGTTGAGGTCGGTGTCGGTCATGTCGAGCGACGAGCCTGTTGTGCATTTCCCGAGTTTCAGCCCGAGGTCTTTGGCCATCTGGCGGGCATCTGCCGTGGGATAGTTTCCGACACCCATGTCGTGCCATCCGCCTTCTTCACCCACGCGACGGTCGTGGAACATCACGGGGCCGTTGCTGAGATAGACATCGCCTATGGCGGCTCCTTTGCTCTTGAAGGCTCCGCAGGTTCCCGCGTTGATGAGTATGTCGGGCCGCAGACGCATGATGGCGGCTTCCGTCGTCAGTGTGGCGGCTTCACACCCTATCAGGTCCAAGCCGTTCATTCGTCCGTTGAGCACGATGTTGAGTTCTTTGCCGTTGATGACACCCCGGTAGAGTTCGGTCGGCAGTTCGCCGAAATAGTCCTGGATGTGCTGCAGGCCGTACCTCTCGATGAGAGGCTGAGCCTCGGCATGCATGGCGATGATGAAACAAATTTTTTCCATAGCCTTGTCTTTTTTTGTCAGAATTCTGAAGTGAAGTGGAATTTGATGTGGGGGAAATCCTCCTGGGCCATCTGGAGCACATAGCCCGAGTCGGCCAAGAACACATCGCGACCCTCGTGGTCGGTGGCCATATACTGCATCTTGCGGCGTTTGAAGTCGCGCATCTGTTCCCCGTCGTCGCTTTCTATCCAGCACGCCTTGTAGAGGCGTATGGGCTCCCAGCGGCATTTGGCGTTGTACTCGTGTTCCAGGCGGTATTGGATTACCTCAAACTGGAGTTGCCCCACCGTACCTATGATTTTGCGTCCGTTGAACTGGTTGGTGAACACCTGGGCCACACCTTCGTCCATGAGCTGGTCGATGCCTTTGGCCAGCTGTTTGGCTTTCATGGGGTCGGCGTTCTCGATGTACTTGAACATCTCGGGCGAGAAGCTGGGCAGTCCCTTGTAGTGGAGGTTTTCGCCGGCAGTGAGCGTGTCGCCTATCTTGAACGTTCCTCCCGAGTCGGGCAGACCCACGATGTCGCCGGGGAAAGCGTCATCGACCACCTCTTTCTTCTGGGCCATGAAGGCCGTGGGGGCCGAGAACCTCATCTTCTGGTCGAGACGTACGTGTTTGTAATATACGTTGCGTTCGAACTTGCCCGAGCAGACTTTCACGAAGGCGATACACGAGCGGTGGTTGGGGTCCATGTTGGCGTGTATCTTGAAGACGAAGCCCGTGAAATTGTCCTCCCCGGGCTGCACCTGCCTTTCGAGGGCCTGCACCGGACGCGGACAGGGGGCTATCTCGCAGAAACAGTCCAGCAGCTCCTTCACACCGAAGTTGTTCAGCGCCGACCCGAAGAAGACGGGGGCCAGCTGTCCGGCCAAATAGGGCTCCACGTCGAAGTCGGGATACACCCCGCGCAGCAAATCCACGTCCTCCCTCAGTTTGGCGGCATCTGTTTCGCCCACGCGACGGTCCAGCTCGGGGTCGTCGAGTTCGATGGCTACGCGTTCCGTGATGGTCTGTTTCGAGGGTGTGTAGAGGTTCAGGCTGTTCTCATAGAGGTTATAGACCCCCTTGAACTTGGCTCCGATATTGATGGGCCAGGAGAGGGGACGGCATGTGATTTTGAGCTCTTTCTCCACCTCATCGACGAGGTCGAAGGGGTCCTTGCCCTCGCGGTCCATCTTGTTGATGAAGACGATGACGGGCGTGTTCCTCATGCGGCACACCTCCATCAGCTTCCGCGTCTGGGACTCTACGCCCTTGGCGCAGTCTATCACGATGATGACGCTGTCCACAGCCGTGAGCGTGCGGTAGGTGTCCTCCGCAAAGTCCTGATGGCCGGGAGTGTCGAGAATATTGATTTTGTAGTCGCGGTCTTTGAGCCGGTAGTCGAACGCCATGACGGACGTGGCCACCGAGATGCCGCGCTGTTTTTCGATTTCCATCCAGTCGGAGGTCGCCGTCTTGCGTATCTTGTTCGACTTCACGGCTCCGGCCACGTGGATGGCACCGCCGAAGAGCAGGAGTTTCTCCGTGAGTGTCGTCTTGCCTGCGTCGGGGTGACTGATGATGGCGAAGGTCCTTCGCTTGGATATTTCTTCGTTGAGTGTCATTTGCCTGTTTTTGTTTTCAGACGGCAAAGATAAGAAAAATAATTTGATTTTATGCTAAAAAAACGTTACTTTCTTGTTTTTGTTTTCCACTTTTATTATTTTTTGTGAATAATCGGGGTGATTTGACAGGTTGTTTGGACAAAATTCATTACCTTTGCACCATGAATAACGAAGAATTTCAGTTCGTTCTCCGGCATCTCGGCGACAATCCCGAGGAGCTGCTTCTCTCGGCCCGCCGCTATCCCGGCATCGATGTGCCGGCGTGCGTCGATCAGATTGTGGCCCGTAGGCAACTCCGCTACAAGGTGCCCGAATGGTATGCCTGCTCTCGGCTCCTCATGTCAGGTCGTGTGCCTGCCGAGCAGTGCAGTTCGGAGATTACGGCCCGCATGAAACGGCGTTTCGTGTGGGGTGACTCCCTTTGCGACCTCACGGGCGGCATGGGTGTCGATCTCTGGTATCTCTCCCAAGGCCGTAAGAAAGCCGTCTATGTGGAACGCAATCCCGAGCTTTTTGCCCACACCCGCCACAACATCGAGACGCTCCTCGACCTCGGGGAGACCGGCACCTCGCTCTTGCCCAACGACCCTTTCTGTCCGGAGTGGTGTTTCGTGAACCGCGACTGCCGCGACTTCCTCGACGAAGACTGGCAGGCCGACACCATATATATCGACCCCGCACGCAGGGCTGCGAGTGGCTCCAGGGTCTATGACCTCAAAGATTGCGAGCCCGACGTGACGGAGCTGCTGCCCCGCCTCCTGAGTCGCGCCCGTGTGGTGACGGTCAAGGTGTCGCCCATGTTCGACATCGCGCGCGCCGCCTCCCTCTTTGCGGTGACCCCGAGGGTGGGCGTTACGGCTGTCCACAACGAGTGTCGCGAACTGTTGCTGGCCTTCGACCCGGAGGGTCTGCTTCCCCCCGGTCCTCAGACCGTCTGCATGGATTACATCGACGGAGAGATGCGCTCTTTCGCCTTCGACCGCAGTGAGGAAACCTCCGGCGAGGTCTCATACGCCGCCCCGATGGACTATCTCTATGTGCCCGACGTGACGCTGTTCAAGGCGGGGGCTTTCCGTACGCCCTGTGTTCGCTACGGCCTCTCCAAACTCGATGTCAACACCCATCTCTACACCTCCGACCGGCTTGAGAACGGTTTCTTCGGACGTGTCTTCCGCATTGAGGAGACCCTGCCCTTCTCGTCCCGTGCCGCCCGCGACATCCGCAAGCAAGCGCCTGCGGCCAATGTGGCGGTACGCAACTTCCCGCTCACGGCTCCGGAACTCCAACACAAACTCGGCATCCGCGACGGTGGCGACAGCTATCTCTTCGGAGCCACGGTGCGGGGCATGGGTCCCGTCCTGATGTGGTGCCGCAAGGTGCTGCAGGTCGTTCTGATGCTCCTCGCGCTCTGTCTGCCGACAGACCTTTGGGCCCGCCGTACCGAGCCTGCGCCTACGGTCGAAGAACTCTGCCGCGTTGTCACCAATCCGGCACCCATGCTTTGGCAGCAGGGCAAACTCTTTGTCTCCACGGTCTCCGATATCGATGTGGTGCTCCATCCCGAAACGTCGCTCTCCGACACGACCCGTCGCGACTGGAAGGGCACCTTATGGCGATTCGAGGCCATCGTCACCGAGGAGAACTGGCTGGGACAGCCCCAAGTGTGGCTCCAGTTCCTCTCGCCCTCGGGCGAACGGTGGCGTTACGAGACGGGGAGGGGAGAAGCCGTCCTGGCCGATACCGCCTGGCATCCCCGGATTCCCGGTCTGCTGCCGCTCTCCACGGTGACTCTCACCGACAGCCTGCTGCGGGGACGCACTTTCTACCTCCGTACCGACGACGAACGCATCCTGCCCTCCGACTCGCTGTCGCAGGAAGCGCCCTCCCGGAAATACTGTCCCGTCCGGGTCGATTCGGTCACCTTCGGCACCGACCAGACTCCCCTGCGGGTGTGGTTCACGCGCGACACGCTCCGCTACTCTTTCTTCTCGGCGCTGCCCGGTTCGGACACGGCGCCCGGCCTCGACCGTTTCCTCTTGTCCGCCGACCCCCGTCCCGACTATCCCGACATCTCCGACCGCCGTTGGGAGATGATATGCCGGCGCATGCTCGAGGCCGACATGACCTCCGAGGAGGTGCGTCTCTCCTGGGGCCGTCCCTATCGCTACGAACGCACAGTGACCACCGCCGGCCCCACCGAGGTGTGGTACTATCGCAACGGTACGCGCCTCCTCATCGTCAACGGACGTCTCCAGTCCCATGGCATATAGTTTCCCCCGGTGACACCGTACAAATCCCGCAACAAATCATGACACTCCAACAACGCTACGAAGCTGTCCTCCAATATTTCCGCGACCACAATCCCAATGCAGGACCCGAACTGCATTATCGCGACCCGTTCTCGCTCATAGTGGCTGTGATTCTCTCGGCCCAATGCACCGACAAACGGGTTAACCTCGTGACTCCCGACCTCCTCCATGCTTTCCCCACGGCGGCCAAAATGGCCGAGACGACCGAGGACGAGATTCTGGCCTACATCCGATCGGTCTCCTATCCCAATGCCAAGGCCGCCCATCTCCTGGCCATGGCCCGGCGACTGGTGTCCGACTACGGGGGAGAGGTGCCCGAGGACTACGATGCCCTGCTCTCGCTGCCCGGCGTGGGTCGCAAAACGGCCAACGTGGTTTCGTCCGTCATCTGGAACAAACCCACCATGGCCGTCGATACCCATGTGTTCCGTGTCAGCAACCGCATCGGCCTCACCCGCAACAGCAAAACTCCGCTCGAGACCGAACGCATCCTCACCAAACACATTCCGCCCGAAGACATCCCCGTCGCCCACCATTGGCTCATCCTCCACGGACGATATGTCTGCACCGCCCGCAATCCCAAATGCTCCGCCTGCCCCATCTCCCAATGGTGCCGGCACCATGAATCCGAGCGTGGTCACAAAAGCCCTGCAAGGGCGATATAACCCAGCACAGGGGCGTGCCCCTGTGTGAAAACCATCGTCATCAAAATGCACGTTCTCCGGGTGCGCCAAGAAACGGGCATGATTTGTTCATAACAGTCAACAAAATTCGATAGTCAAAGATTCCGTCAGCGGAGCGCACAGATAAACGTTCGAAGTGCGATTTTTCGTATTATTTTGCCTATCTGCTGGTCGTTTGTGTTAAAATTGTTTGATTTTTGAGAATTTTTCTCATAAATTATTGGTCATATCAAATAAAAAATGTATCTTTGCCAAAAATTTCGAGACATGCTAACAAATTTTACGGTCAAGAACTATCGGTCTTTTAAGCAGGAACGGACGTTCAGTATGGAGGCAAGTTCCATCAAGGAGCATAAAGACTCTGTCATCAGCAAGGGTAAGTACAGCTTGCTCCCGTTGGCAGTCTTCTATGGCGCTAACTCGGGAGGCAAGAGTAATTTGATTCAGGCCATCTCTACCATGCGCAGTATGGTGAGGCGTTCAGTCCGGCTGAACGAGGGAGATGCACTGCCTTACGATCCGTTTGCTTTGGACGAAAACTCCGATTCACAACCTACGTTGTTCGAAATCCAGTTCATCAAAGGTGAGGTACTATACCGCTACGGCTTCGAATACAACAAAACGGAAATCATTTCCGAATGGCTGTACGAGAAGCGTATGGGCGAGAAAGAGTACGAACTTTTTATGCGTTCACGGGACATTATCGAGGTGTCGGCCAAAAGATTCCCGGAGGGTCAGGGTAAGGAGGATTTGACAAACTCCAATCGGCTCTTTTTGTCGCTTGTAGCCCAGCTGAAGGGAGAGAAGGCCAATTCGGTATTGGGTTGGTTTGGAGAATGCAATGTACTTTCCGGAATCGACAGCGAAGATTACGAGGCATTTACGCTCAGCATGTTTTTGGATCACCTGAATGGAGCAGACCAGGCTCAAGAGTTTTTCCAAACACTGCAATTGGGCTTTACCCGTTTCTCGGTTAAGAAGGTCGATATTCCCCAAGAAGCTTTGGACAGTGCGCCCAAGTCGATACGAGCACAATTTGAGAAAGATATGGCAACGGGGAGTTTTGTTGAGTCCATAACCACTCACAACGTTTATAACGAAAACGGACTGATAATAGGCGAGCGCAATTTCCACAAAAATCAGATGGAGTCGGAAGGAACGAAGAAAGTGATAGAGATCTCCGGTCCGATATTCGACACGTTGAACCGGGGCAAGACGCTTATAGTCGATGAACTCGATGCAAAGCTTCACCCGTTGCTGACACGCAACATCGTGCTCCTGTTTATGGACCCGGAGAAGAACAGGCACGGAGCACAGCTAATCTTTGCCACCCACGACACCAATTTGCTGGATTTGGACATTATTCGTCGCGACCAGATTTGGTTTGCAGAGAAAGACAAAGTGGAGTCAACCGACATCTATTCTCTGGTGGAATTCAAGGATGAAGACGGGAAGAAAGTGCGCAACGACCGTGATATCAAACGAGACTATATTCGCGGGCGCTATGGAGCAATACCTTTCATCGGGAAGTAACGTGTTGCTATGGGATATTCGAGAAAAGAAGAAATCGCAAGGCTGAGGTGGGTACGCAAAGAAGCCAAAGCTGCCAAGAAGCGCAAGGAGAACGTACGAGAGAAGCACGTGCGCTTCCTTATCGTCTGCGAAGGAACGAAGACAGAACCGCGCTATTTCGAGGCTCTTATCAACAACTGTATCTCTGCAGTTCGTGAGGTGACAATTGAGGGCGAGGGTAGGGCTACCGTTGCTTTGGTGGACAGAACCTTGGAAATCAAAGCAGAATTGGAGCGCAAGAACGCCATGTCCTTTGACCGTGTTTGGGTAGTGTTTGACAAGGATGACTTCGATGATTTCAACGAAGCTATCAAGAAAGCCCACAAGTTGGGCTTCCAATGTGCATGGACAAATGAGGCATTCGAACTATGGTACTACCTGCACTTCGAATACCTTGATACGGGTATAAGTCGCGAGGCCTACATTGACAAACTGCAGGACACATTCCGCAAGAAGATGGGCGATAATGATTATAAGTATTGTAAAGGGAATCCCGATATATACCGGTTGCTTCAGCAGTATGGACGCGAGGACTTGGCAAAGCGCTTTGCCAAACAACTGCGCGCATTATACATTGGTACCAACTATGCTGCACACAAGCCATGCACGCTGGTTGATAAATTGGTGGAGGAACTGGAGCACCCGGAGATGTTGTTAGAGTAAACGGGTATAATATCCAAAGGAAGAGGAAGCTTTTCGGTTACATACGGAACCCACCCATTAATTGCCACCCGGTGCGGACGTGAGGTACACGTAAAACTTCCCCGTGTATAGGCTCACCCGCTCGCACGACCGATTCCTGCCGATAGATAAAGAACTTGTCATTTCAACTGAAGAACGTTCAAAAGCCAAGGAATACAGAGTCAATCCCGATAAACTTCTTCCTTATTGGAATTCTCTCTCACCCTCCGAGCAACCTTGACGGACACAATCCTGTGCCGCAGATTGCTGGCGGCTTGGCGAGCCCGCGAATTTTGTTTCCATACAGCGCCAAATGGCGTAGCCCCTTTGGCGTCAATTTCCTGTCTCCAAGGGAAGTGTGTGGCAGCCTTCTTGTCCCCCTGATTTCCCCCTCAAAAAAATCTTTCGTCCGAGACGAAAAAAGTGGCTGAAAAATTTGGAAATATCGCAAATTTTTCGTATCTTTGCAGCG
>CALBPV010000063.1 GCA_937899265.1 uncultured Bacteroidales bacterium | reverse complement strand
CGCGCGGTGCCGACCAGACCATTGCAACATCGGCACCCGGTGTCACGATGAATGCCCGTATCTTCTGGGATGGCGACATCTACGAGGAGTCCTTCGACTACGATTCTCGCACCGATGCAGGCGACGGTATAGAAATGGCTGTTCGCAAATACGGCAACAGCAATCCCATTTGGGTTTCCCAGGGTTGTATGACCAACAACAACACCAAGGGCAATCCTTCCATCCAGGCTGACCTCTTCGGCGACTGGCGTGAGGAACTCGTTCTCCGCAAGGCCGACAATACTGCCTTCCGCATCTATTCCACCACGATTCCCACGTCGTTCCGCAATTATTCGCTCATGTACGATATGGCCTATCGTCAGGGTGTGTATTGGCAAATGACCGGCTACAACCAGCCGCCTCATGTGAGCTACTATCTCGGCGAACTCGAAGGCATTCTTCTGCCTCCTCCTCCGCTCTGCACCAACGGCAAAACAGTTATTCCTGCCGGCTCCACTGTTTCGTCGGAAACAGACGGCCAGTTCCTCTACATCGGCGAGTGCAATTCTCCCGCCACTGTCAGCCAGGAAAAATATTTCGGAAAATACGATTTCGAATTGACTTCCAATACCACAACCGTTTCAGGTACGGTTGCTCCCAAGGGAATCCAGATTTTTGCCTTCAACAATGAGGTGCTTTCCGGCGGCACACTTTCGGGTTCCATGCGTCTGCTTAAGCTCGGACAGCAGAATCTCCGTCTTGAGGGCGGCACCTACGACTATTCCGGCAACACGGAGATTTGGCAGGGTTCGCTCACAACATCGTCTCCACTGCCCAACTCGAAACTTGTCCTCAAGCGTTTCACGACTCTCTATTCCGATGCATCCTTCCCGTGTGGTATCGTTTCCGAACACGGTTCGGCCATCTATCCTGCCGGCAACGGCGAGATTGGTACGATTACAACCTCGCTTCTGGAACTCAACGGTGCTGATACGCTGGTCATCGACTTCAATGTAGCCGAAGGTACCAATGACCGGATTGTGACCGATTCGGCCAGCATCAAGGGCTTCAATTTCACCGCCGGCAACCTTTCGGTGGCTTATAACACTGTCATCCGCGTCAACATCAAAGACACAGATGCATTGCCCGAGGGCGATTACGTGCTCGTTACTTCCACCAAGGGCATCTATGCTCCCGAACAGAATCTCATCAAGGTGGCCGGTCTGTCCGGCATCAAGTATGAGGTGAACGTTCGCGAGGGCAACCTTGTGCTTACCATTCACGGCGCTCGCGATGCTTCCTCTGTGGTTTGGAGCGGTGCCGAGAGCAACATCTGGAACTTCAACGAGACCGAAAACTTTACCAACGGCGGTGTCCCCGATGTCTTCGTTACGGGGGATGCCGTCACCTTCAACAACAGCTCCGCAGTCACCGACATCGTGATAGGTGAGACGGTTTACCCATCCGCCACCGTCTTCGAGGGAGACCAGGACTTCAGCCTCTCGGGCGACTACGGCATTGCCGGTGAGGGCTCTCTCATCAAGAACGGTGCCGGCACCCTCACGCTCAACAACGCCAACACCTTCACGGGCGGTCTCTTCCTCAACAGCGGCACGCTCAAGTTTGCTTCTGTAGCCGATGCCCAGAATGCAGGTTCCATCGGAGCCTACACCACTGAGGCTGGCAAGCTCACCATCGGCGACAGTGCCGTCTTCTGGCCCCTCAATGCTGTTGTGGCCCATCCTACACCCATCACAGTGGGTCGTGGTTCTGTGTTCCGTAATGCAGCCAGTTTCGTTCAGGACGGTGACATTTCCGGCACATCGCTCACCAAGCGCGGCTCGGGTCAGCTCAACCTCAAGGGCACACAATCGCTCAAGAAGGTCACCATTGAAGAGGGTACGCTGCTGTTCCCCGCAGGCAACAAGGCCATCTCAGTCGGCGATACTCTCGAGATGTTGGGCGGCACAGTTCAGATGACCAACAACTCCGGCGCTTATCAGCAGACCTCCGGTGTATGGAATGTGCCTGCAGGTGCTACTGCTACGTTCAATTCGGCCACCCGTGTTGACCACAAGAACAAACTCATAGGCGGCGGTCGTCTCAACCTCAATATCTACATGGACTCCTCTTGTCCGCGTGAAGTCATCACGGGCGACTGGTCGGCCTTTACCGGCACCCTCACCATCAAGAATACGGGTTCCAACACACCCACCGTCAACAATACCTACGGCCTACCCAACGCTACGCTCAACATCCCCTCGGGCACGACACTCCAACTGGGCGGCAACAATACTTCCACTACAGGTACCTTCAAGATTGGTCACCTCACTGGTGCGGGCAGTCTTGCTGCCGAGAACAGTTCCGGCTACTTCGAAATCGGGTCTCTTGGCCTCGACATGACTCTCTCGGGTGTCTATAACGCCAATCTCGTCAAGGTCGGTCAAGGCCGTCTCACAATGACAGCCAATACCGGTTCGTCGGCCATAGATGTCAAAGAGGGTACAATGGTGGTTCGCAGCAGCGCCTCTGCCACATCCACCGTATCGGGTCGCGGCAAACTCACCGTTCGCGACGGTGCGATGCTCTATGCCTATTGGTATGTCGGCAACAATCAGGTCAATGTTCAGAGCGGCGGTCTTTTCCGTCCCGGCTACTACGGCATGTACGGTGTCAAAGCCCAGACTGTTGTTGTGAACGACGGAGGTACGATGGAATTCTATCTTTCTTCTACCAAGGCCGATACAGTCAGCTACACCTACTGCAACGCCAACGGTCAGATTTCGCTCAAGGGTATTCTCAAGGTTACTCTTTGGAGTGAAGATGCTCTTGGGCAAGCCAAGGAAGGCGACGCATATCATCTCTTCTCCTCGCGCAGTTTCATCACCGATGAGGCTACCGTTAAGGTTGACTTGCCTGACCTTCCTGCCGGTCTGGCTTGGGATACCAGCGACCTCCTCACAACGTCAGGCACGCTTCGTGTGGTCAAGGACGAGAACAACAGCCTCGCCGGCCTTGCCTTCGATGTTCCTGTCAGCGTGAGCGTCTATGACCTCAGCGGCACCGAAGTGGCTGCCTTCGAGACCACATACGGCCTCGTCAAGTCCCAAGCCGCTTCCCGTGTAGGCGTCAAGGGCATCTATGTACTCCGAATCTGCTCCGCAACGGGTGTACAGACGCGCAAGTTCGTTCTCCGGTAATTTCTCTTTTCACGTATGTCACGACAGCGACTCTCCTTTGGGGTCGCTGTTTTGGGAATCCTTTTTGAAAACCTTTTTTTATGGCAGAATACATTGGCAAATACCGCATCGAGCAGCCTCTCTACAAGAATGACCAGGAACGTCTTACATTCACTTATCGTGTCACCGACCAATCCGGCACCTCCTATTTCCTCAAGACCTTCAACCCCGAATATCTGCCCAAGAGTATGTTCACCACCGTAGAATTCTCTCCTGGGGCAGACATGTCACAGGTTCAGGCGGAGTCGGTTCTTCAGGAGATTGAGGCCGTGCTTGTCGATCACCCTCATTTGGTCCGATACGTTGACCATGGCAAATGGAATCCTCAGGGAAGGGGTAAGGATAAGGAGGCTTGGCCCTATTTTGTGACTGAGTGGGTCGATGGCATCCTGCTGAGCGATTACATCGATAATCATCGTCCCTTGTCTTGGGAGCAAATGCTCGGCATTGTCAATGTCCTCGCCTCCGCGCTGAGTTGTCTCCATGAGCGCGGATGGGCTCACAACGACCTCACACCCTCCAATGTGATGATTTCCCCCGACGGCGATCCCAAGAGCATCAAACTCATCGACTTGACCCACACCGCCGGGTTCACTTCCGACACCCGTCCTCCGTTCTATGCCAGCGACCTGAATATGTTCTATAGGGCACCCGAACATATCAAGAGTATCTACAACGCCTCCACCGATGTATTCTCTCTCGCCGCTGTGCTTTATACGATGGCCACAGGCCTCGCTCCTTGGCAGCGCCGAGGCGAGTCAGGGATGACCGATATGCACGAGGAGGCTGAGGTGCGTCGTCGCCAGCTCAAAGACCCGCTTTCTTTTCCTGCCGAAATTCCCTATGCCGCCAAAGTCGCTTTGCTCAATGCTCTCTATCGCCAAGAAGATCGCCCATCGCTCGATGATTTCTTACATGCCTTGAGCAACGACCGTCACCTGTCCTCGCCTCCGCTCCGCAAGGGACAGACCAAGGACGAGACGGCAGGGGAGGAGTCTTCGCAAACACTCGATGCCGACGGATTGCCCGAGTTCTGCACCAAACTCGGTCCCGGGTTCGAGGCCGTGGCCGGCATGACTGATATACTTCTCACCCTCAAGCGCGACATCATCCATGTCTATAGCAACATCGACAAGGCCCGCAGTGTCTATCGCATCACCCTTCCCAACGGTATCCTTCTGTGGGGACCCAAGGGCTGCGGCAAGAGTTTCGTCATCTCAAAGTTTGCAGAACAGAGCGGCTACAACTACGCGTTGGTCCACACTTCCGACCTCCTTGTCGATTCCGAGGTGGAGAGTTCCCGTCGGTTGGCCGACCTCTTTGCCAAAGCCCAGTCCCATGCTCCCGCCGTCATCTGTTTCGACGAGATAGATGCACTCACTCCCGATCGTGCCCACGACGATACGCCCATTCTTGTCAATGAATTTCTCTCCCAACTCAACAAGTGCAGCGATCGTGGCATTCTCGTCTTTGGCACTACCAATCGTCCCGAGATGATTGAGCCCTCCCTGCTCCGCACGGGACGTTTCGACAAGGTGATTTATGTCCCCGTGCCCGATGTCAAGTCGCGAAAGGCCCTCTTTAGCCTCTATATGAAAGGACGTCGCCAGGAGCAATCTATCGATATCCTTCCCCTGGCTGAAAGCACCGAGGGATATACTGCCTCCGACATCGAGGCCATCGTCAATCAGGCCTCCATCCTCGCCTTCTATGAGGATAAGCCCATCTCCGGCCGTCACCTGCAAGATGCTGTCACCTCTACTCCCTCCTCGCTCTCCGATTCCGAGATAGCCCACTACGAATCTCTCCGCAAACGATTCTGAATCCCGGCGCCATACAATCCAAATTGCGGATTACTCCATCGGACTCCGATGGACCTGCGAAAAGTTTTTTGAGCCTCCATCGGATATCGATGGACTCTCAAAAAGATTTTTTTGCCTCCATCGGATATCGATGGACCCTCAAAAAGATTTTTTTGCCTCCATCGATTATCGATAGACCCGCAAAAAGTTTTTTAAGCCGCCATCGATTATCGATAGACCCGCAAAAATATTTTTTTGTCTCCATCGATTATCGATGGACCCCCAAAAAGTTTTTTAAGCCGCCATCGATTATCGATGAATCCAAACGGATAGTAACGCACCTAATCAGACTGTTGTTTAACACAGAGTTTAGCCGGAGAGCCGGAAAATCGGTGTAATTATGACAGAAAAATAAGAAAAGGAGGGGATAAATTCATTTTTTTTGGAATAAAAAGGGGAATATTTCGAAAAAAATATGTATATTTGCCGCCGTATAACTTGTAGAAAAACAGACATGGAAGAACCGATTCTGAACGCGCACAATAAAAGCGAATATCCGCCGGCACATACGGCCGAACATATCCTCAACGGGACGATGGTGAAACTGTACGGATGTCCGAGGTCGAGAAACTCGCATGTGGAGAAGAAAAAGTCGAAACTCAACTACGAACTCTCCGCCTGCCCGAGTGCCGAAGAGGTGCAGAAGATTGAGGCCTTGGTCAACGAACAGATAGAACGGCATCTGCCTGTGACAACGGAGTATGTGACGCGCGACAAGGTGCCGCCGGAGGTGAGTCTCGAAAAACTGCCCGAAGACGCATCGGCAACGTTGCGGCTGGTGAGGGTGGGAGATTACGATGTGTGTGCCTGCATCGGAACCCATGTGGAAAATACAGCCGAGATAGGCCATTTCCGCATTTCCTCGACCTCATGGACACCGGCAGAGGATGGAGACAAGGGGTCGTTCCGCATTGTGTTCCGCCTGAACGGTGCAGACCCGAAATATGACCTATTTTAGATTTATATATTTACCTATTTTAGATTTCTATATTTACCTTTTGGACTTATCTTTTTTATTTATAATATGCGCAACTTTATACTACTGATTTTATGCGCCCTGTCGCTGCAGACTGTCAGGGCCGATTACAAAAGAACACCGGCCTCACAGATGGAGAAACTGACGCGCGGCCTGGTGTCGGTTCACTGTTCAGATGGTCAATACGTTTCGTGGCGTTTTCTGGGCACGGACGATGACATCCGTACTTCGTTCCGTTTGTACAGAGACGGTACATCGGTCTATCTGTCACAAGGAGGCTCGGCAACCGGCTTCCTCGACAAGAGTGGAAATGCCTCATCGGTCTATTCGTTGGTGACCTATTATGACGGCGAGAAAGTGGATTCCATCACGGCCAAGTCGTGGAGCAATCCATACTTCCAACTTCATCTCGACCGTCCGGACGACGGAACGAACGATGACGGTGCATACAGCTACAGCCCCAACGACTGCTCGGTGGGCGATGTGGATGGTGACGGCGAATACGAACTCATCGTGAAATGGG
Source organism: uncultured Bacteroidales bacterium (assembly GCA_937899265.1). Taxonomy (GTDB): domain Bacteria; phylum Bacteroidota; class Bacteroidia; order Bacteroidales; family UBA3663; genus Liminaster. Next base: position 19,197 of record CALBPV010000063.1, on the reverse strand, counting down.
ACCCCTCCAACTCGAAGGACAACTCGCAGAGCGGCTTCACGGGCAATGTCTATTTGGACTGCTACCGTCTGACCGACATCTACAACGGCGGAACGGAGGCAACACCCCAACGCCTGTGGAGAATTGACCTGGGCGTGAACATCCGTGCGGGTGCCCACTATACGCAATTCATGGTGTATGACTTCGACTGCGACGGCAAGGCCGAGGTAATCTGCAAAACCGCTCCGGGCACCAAGGACGGTCAGGGCAACTATGTGAACCAGGCCGCCACAGACGATGCCATCAAAGCAGCAGACAACAGCAAGAGCTGGGTGGTGTCGGGCGGAAGAATCAACGGCGGTCACGAATACCTGACCGTGTTCAACGGCGAGACAGGTGCAGCCATCCATACCATTCCATACCTGCCCAACCGTAACCAGACACTGGTGCTCTCAGATGCAGTAGGGACAAAGAACTGGGGCGACGTGGACAATAAGAACGATGCCGGCAGCTATGGCAACCGAGGCGAACGTTATCTGGCCGCCGTGGCCTATTTGGACGGCCCCGACAAGCCCGCCAGCGGCATCTTCAGCCGCGGATACTACGGCTACGCTTTCATCTGGGCAGTGGATTTCGACGGCAAGGAGCTCCACAACAAATGGTTGAGCGCAAACACCAACAAGACAGGTGCCACGCTCTACACATGGGATGCCGAGCGCAACCGTACGACAACAACTCAGACAGGACTGAAGCCCACTTCGAGCTACGGCATAGGCAGCGGGTCGATGTTCGGCAACGGCAACCACAACCTCAGTGTGGCCGATGTTGACGGGGACGGATGCGACGAAATCGTATGGGGTTCGGCAGCACTCAACAACGACGGACGTGTACTCTACGCTACGGGTTACGGTCACGGCGATGCCATCCACCTGGCCGACCATTGTCCCGACCGTCCGGGGTTGGAGGTGTTTGAAGTGCATGAGGACAAACTGAAATATGCCTGGGACCTGCATGACGCTGCCACGGGCGAAATCCTGCTGGAAGGAGGTCCGGAAGGTGTAGATAACGGACGAGGCATTGCAGGAGCTTTCGATGCCAATGTGAGAGGTTCGCTGTTTTGGTCGGGCAGCGACAAGGAAGCACGCAGTGCCATTACCGGTGCGTCTGTTTCGAGCAAAGTAGGTTCGACCAATTTCCGTATCTATTGGGACGGCGACCTGCAGGATGACCTCTTTGACGGAGGCCATATTGACCGATGGAACGGCAATGGGACAACGCGTTTGTACTTGATGAAGGACAAGAATCCTTCCGACTACAATTCGTCATCGACCTGCAACAGTACGAAAGCCACACCCAACCTCCAAGCCGACCTTTTCGGTGACTGGCGTGAGGAGGTGATTCTGTGGTCAACGGCCGACAGCAAAACACTCAATATTTTCACGACTGCCACAGCAACCGACTATGCATTGCCCACGCTGATGCACGACCACGTTTATCGCATGGGCGTGGCTTGGCAGAACGTAGCCTACAACCAACCGCCCCATCTGGGCTTCTATCTGCCCGACTATTTCAGCATCTGGGCAGAGTTCAACTCGGGATGTGACGAGGGCGAGGAATGGAGCCAGACGGTAGCCTTGGGCGACAGCATCGAACCCATCGACATCACCTTCCACAACATCAACCAGTGCAGAGTGGATTCATGCTACTATCCCGACGGTACGAAGACCTATGTGGCCACGACGGGCTTCACCAAGAAGTGGACGCTGGCCACCCGTAACTACCGCATCGAGGGCAAACCCCAGCAGGCGGGCGATTATGTGTTCAAGATAGGAACAAGCAACACGAAGCTCTCCTTGAAGAAAGATTTCTATTTCACCCTCCATGTGACCACCAGTGACGGCCTCACCGAACTGGATGCCGACACTCCGACCGAAGCAGCCGAATACTGGACCGTGACGGGACACAGACTGGGGCAGGTGAAATTCGACGAACTGCCGCGTGGCATCTATATCCTGAAGCAGGGTGCCCAATCGAAGAAAGTCTTCAAGCCCTGAGCGGGGAAGAAGACAAAAAAGAAGGCTGCCGACCCGAAAGTCGGCAGCCTTAATTGTGTCAAAGTCGGAAGATTAGCGACGCAGGCCAAGTTCCTTGACAATAGCACGATAGCGCGCAATATCCACCTTGGCGAGATAGTCGAGCATGCGACGACGACGACCTACCAACATCTTCATGGAACGGCTCGTGGCGTGATCCTTGTGGTTGGCTTTGAGGTGCTGGGTGAGATGTTCGATGCGATAGGAGAAAAGGGCAATCTGAGCCTCTGGGCTGCCCGTGTCCTTGGCATCCTTACCGTACTTTGCGAAGATTTCTTCTTTCTTTGCAGAATCCAAATACATAATTTTGTTTGGTTTAATGGGTTAATAATAGAGGTCGAGCGGGTTGACGAACCAAAAGACCGACAGCTACTCTTCCAAATTACTTGCTGAAAAGCGGGTGCAAAGGTAGCGAAAAAAAACGGGATTTGCAAACTTTAGTGGTCTATTTGTGCAAAAAATCTCCTGTTTGGTGAGGTTTTGACCCCTCGATATAACAAATGTCAGGATTTTTGTGTATCTTTGCAATCTGAAAATTGATACATTATGAACAAAGAGCTACCACAGAGTTACGATGCTGCCATGGAGGAACTCCAGCAGTTGGTTGCCCGGTTGCAGGATCCGGAGTGCAAGGTCGATCAGATATGCGACCTCACGCAGCGTGCCACGCTGCTGCTGAAATACTGTCGCGAACGCCTGACGAAGGTGGATACTCAGTTGGCTCAACTATTAAAAGATTTGGACGATGAATAAAGTACGTGTGCGTTTTGCGCCTTCTCCCACGGGTCCGCTCCACATCGGCGGTGTCCGCACCTGTCTGTACAATTACCTCTTTGCCAAGCAGAACGGCGGCGACCTGATTTTCCGTATCGAAGACACCGACTCGACCCGTTTCGTGCCCGGTGCAGAACAATATATTCTGGATGCCTTTGCCTGGCTGGGCATCAAGTTCGACGAAGGTGTCAGCTTCGGTGGCGACAAAGGTCCCTACCGACAGAGCGAGCGTCGGGAAATCTACAAAAAATATGTGGAAGAACTGCTGGCCGCGGGCAAGGCTTACTACGCCTTCGACACCCCCGAGGAGCTGGAGGCTGCCCGCAAAGAGACACCCAACTTCCAGTATGATGCCTACACGCGCGGACGGATGAGAAACAGCCTGACGCTTGGAGCCGACGAAGCCCGCCGGATGACAGAGGCAGGGGAGAAGTATGTGGTGCGTTTCCTGATTGAGCCCGGAGAGGATGTCGTAGTGAACGACATGATACGCGGCGAGGTGAAAATCAACAGCTCAATCTTGGATGACAAAGTGCTCTACAAGAGTGCCGACCACCTGCCCACCTACCACCTGGCCAACATCGTGGATGACCACTTGATGGAGGTAACACATGTCATACGAGGCGAGGAATGGTTGCCCTCTTCGCCTCTCCACGTGCTGCTCTACCGGGCATTCGGCTGGCAGGCTCCCCGCTTTGCCCACCTGCCCTTGCTCCTGGCACCCGAGGGCAACGGCAAACTCTCGAAGAGAGACGGCGACAAATACGGTTTCCCCGTATTCCCTCTCGAGTGGAAAGATTCCAAGACCGGCACAATGGCATCGGGCTATCGCGAAAGCGGCTATCTGCCCGAGGCTGTTGTCAATTTTCTGGCCCTGTTGGGTTGGAATCCCGGCGATGACAACGAGGTGATGACAATGGAGCAACTCATAGAGCGCTTCAATATCGAACACTGCTCCAAGAACGGTGCACGCTTCGACGTGAAGAAGATGCTGTGGTTCAACCACCATTACCTGCAGGAATGTGACGAGCAGATTCTTGTCAATGCACTCCAAGCCGACCTGAAAGCCAACGGAGTGGAGGAGAGCGACGAACGCGTGAAGCAGATAGTGACCCTGATGAAGGAGCGTGTGAACCTTCCCAAGGAACTTTGGGAACAGTGTGCGTTCTTCTGGCAGGCTCCGACCGAGTTTGACGCCAAGTCGCTCAAGAAATGGTGGAAGGACGAGGCTCCCGAATATGTGGCCGCCCTCTGCGACTTCCTCGAAGGACAGGAGGATTGGACGGGCGAAACGCTCGAACCCAAGGTCATGGACTGGATAGCCTCGAAGGAATGGCCCGTAGGAAAGGTGATGAATGCTTTCCGTGTGACTCTCGTAGGAGCTGCCCGAGGTCCCCAGATTTTCGCAATCACCGACTTCTTGGGCAAGGAGGAAAGTCTGGCCCGTGCCCGCAGAGCCGTCGAAACGCTGAAGGTCTGAAACCTCCCCGTAACATAGACAGGCCGGCTCCCCGACATATCGATATGACAACATATCGGGACAACAGATCCGGCAAAATAACTACAAATAACGAACGACGATGAACCTTATATATAATATAGGTGTAGGAGCATACGTAGCAGCCGTCAAAACAGCCGCAGCTTTCGGCCATAAAAAAGCCGTGCTCATGGAGCAGGGTCGCAAAGGCTGGGAGACGTTCCTTCGCGAAAAGAGGAAGGAAGGCGACCGATACGTGTGGTTCCATGCCTCCTCACTGGGCGAGTTTGAGCAGGGACGTCCGCTGATGGAAGCCCTCCGCGAGACACATCCCGAATACAAACTGCTGGTGACCTTCTTCTCGCCATCGGGCTATGAGGTGAGGAAGAACTACAAGGGAGCCGACATAGTGATGTATCTGCCCTACGACCTGCGGTCGGAAGCCCGCCGTTTTGTAGCATTGGCGAAGCCCGAGTTAGCATTCTTTGTGAAGTATGAATTTTGGGGCAACGTGCTCGAGGCTCTTCGGGAGAAGGATGTTCCCTGCTATCTGATATCGGGCATCTTCCGCAAGGAGCAGAGTTTCTTCCAATGGTACGGATGCACATTCCGTCCGATGCTGGGAATGTTCCGTCACCTTTTCGTACAGGACGAAGAGTCGAAACAACTGCTGGCGGGCATCGGTGTGGAGGGTAACGTCACCATCTGCGGTGACACCCGGTTCGACCGCGTAATAGCCATTTGCGAGCAAGCCAAGAATCTGCCCTGGGCCGAAGCTTTCCGCAAGAAAAGCGCCTTCACGCTCATTGCCGGTTCGTCGTGGCCCAAGGATGAGGAAATCCTTTTGCTCCATTTCAACCGTCATCCCGAGATGCGACTCATCATTGCGCCCCACGAGATACACGAGAGCCATATCGAACAAATCATGGCCGGCCTGAAACGACCCTTCCTCCGCTATTCGGAAATCAAACCTCTCCTGGACGCAGGACAGACCGTTGAGGCCATTGCGAAGGCAGAGTCTGTCGATTGTCTCATCATCGATGCCATCGGTTTTCTCTCTTCCATCTACCGCTACGGCGACGCAGCCTACATAGGAGGCGGATTCGGTGTGGGCATCCACAACACACTGGAAGCTGCCGTCTATGGCATTCCGGTGATATTCGGCCCCAACCATCAGGCCTTCCGCGAGGCATTGGGACTGATAGACTGCAAGGGAGGATTCCCCATCACACGGGCCACAGACTACGAAGCGGCGGTGGACGGTTTCATTGCCGATCGGAAAGCCCTCCGCGAAGCAGGGGAGAAGGCAGGTCGCTATGTGCACGACAATGCAGGAGCGACCGAAACAGTCTTCTCCGCAGTATTTCAATAAAAAACAAACCTCAAAGAAAACAAAAAATCCGGACTCAAAGTTCCGGATTCTTTATTTCTCCCCGAAGGGATGACAGCATCCCGCAGGCCGCAAAGATGTCCTCGCCTCTGGAGGCTCGGACAGTGGCCGTGATGCCGTGACGATTGAGGATGTCGCGGAAACGCTCCATCTTGTCCGTTTCGGAGGTTTGGAGCGGGACGTTGGGGATGGCATGAAATCGGATGAGGTTCACCTTGCAATCCAGGCCGGAGAGCATTCGGATGAGTGCCCGCGCATGAACGGCATCGTCGTTGAGGCCGGCAAAGACGATGTATTCGAACGTGAGGTGACGCTGGTGACTGAAATCATATTTTCGCAGGAGCGCCAACACATCGTCGATGGGGTAGGCTTTCTGAACCGGCATGAGCGAGAGACGTTCCTCGGGGAAGGGACTGTGGATGGAGATGGCCACATGGCACTGCTGTTCCTCCAACAGACGGGGGAGTTGAGGCAGGTGGCCGATGGTCGAAACGGTGATTCGTTTGGGACTCCAGGCCATGCCCCAGTGAGCCGTCATCACATCGAGAGCGGGAAAGAGTCCGTTGGGATTGTCGAGCGGTTCGCCCATACCCATGAAGACCACATTGGTGAGGCTCTGCGACTCGGGGACGGCAAAAATCTGGTTGAGAATCTCGGCTGTGGTGAGGTTGCCGTTGAAACCCTGTTTGCCCGTCTGGCAGAAAAGACAGTTCATCTTGCACCCCATCTGCGACGACACACACAGCGTGGCTCGTTCGCCGTCGGGGATATAAACGGTCTCGATGAGTTTGCCGGTAGCTGTTCGGAACAGATATTTGACAGTGCCGTCGGAAGAGACAGCACGGTCGGCAGGGGCGGAAAGGCCAATCTCGTAGTGTTCGGCCAACAGGGCGCGGTGGGCTTTGGAGAGATTGGTCATGCCGTCGATAGATCCCACACGTTTTTCATAAATCCACTGGGCTATCTGTCGGGCGGTGAACTTGGGCATCCCCAGCGCGGCGCATATCTCCTGAAGCTGCGGGAGGCTTTTGCCTAATAAAGGTTCCATTGTCGGTTCGGAAGGAAATAAAAAAAGCGGCGAGCCGGAACCCGCCGCTTGTGAGAATATTTCAATATCAATAGAAAGTGACGCGGTTGTCTTCGATGTCAGCCTCCTGCTGGAGAGTGTTGAGGGGCTGTGCGGCAGCAGCGTACTCACGACCGGAAGCCACCGTCTGGATGCGTGCGGCCTCGTCGTACTGGAGGTCCTTGCCGACCTTGTCGATGAGCTGGAGCACAACGACATTGTTCTTGCCTGCAATGGGGCCTACCAAAGCGCCCTTGTCGGCCTTCAGCGCTGAAGCTATCACAGCGGGTTCGTTGCCGAGACCCGAAATGGAAGCGAGGTTGAAGTTGACAAACTTGGCGGTGTCGATGTCGGCACCGAAAGCCTGAGCGTAGCCCTGAAGGGTTTTGTCGCTCACGCGATTGGCTTCCTCAACGAGATATTCAACCTTCTTGGCAGGCATCACGAGGAGATTGCGGACTTGCTGCTGGAAGAGGGTGTCGCTGAGCGAAGAGTATCCGGCTTCGACTTTGCGAACGGGAGCAACCACGAGGAGGTTGTCACCGCATTCGTAGATTTCGCTGACGGTGTTGACCTTGTTCTCGAATCCGAAACGGACGGCCTGACGGGCATCGGAGACGCGGCCTACCTGACTGGAGTTGGTATAGACATTGGCCTCGAGCATATTGAAGCCCCGTGAGCGGGCGCTGTCGCGCATGGCTTTGACGGTCTTGAAGTCGGTGAGGAAGTTGTTGAGCTTGCCGTATTCGGTGCGACGCGTAGCTGAAGAGGGCGATACGGTGGTGGCATAGATGGCCACTTTGGCCTTCTGGACAGGAGCCGTAAGGTCGGTCACACGACCGATGTAGTAAACCTTCTGTACACCGTCGGTCTCATACTTGAAGATATTGCCCTTGCGGGTGGCTACAACCTGGTTGCGGAGTTCATTGCCGAGCTGGTTGAGGAGCTGAGCCTCGTTCATCCAACCCAAACGGCCTGCCTGCTGGGCGAGCTGGGAATTCTCGTTGGCGGTAATGGCAGCATTGGTGAAAACGCTGTCAACCGTAAGTTTGAGGGCAGCCACGGAATCGTATTTGGCCTGATCGGCAAACATCATCAGTTCCACCTGGAACGAATCGGGAGCTACGGTCTTGTCGAGGATGCGTGCCATAACGTAGGAGTTGGCATCCTGAAGAGAGGGAGCGTAGAAATCGTTCTTCTGTCCGTTCTCGACGAAATCCCGAACCTCGCCTTCGAAAGCGTCCATGCGGACAAAAGCGTCGAGATAGGGAACTTCAGAGTTGGAGTTGACGAGGTCGCTGATGTCATCGGCAGACTTGAATTCTTCCTCAACGGCCTGCATGTCGGCGAGAGCAGACTGGAAATCGGCCTGAGAGGGACGGAGGGGCACTGCGATGTAGGCGAGTGTCACCATATCGGGAGTCTTGAAGAGACGCTTCGAAGACTGATAGTATGCCTTGAGATCCTTGTCGCTCACCTTGATGAGGCTGTCGGCTACGGTGTAGGCCGACTTGCGAACGTAGGCAAAGGTAGCCTGTTCGTTGTCGCCTGCGAAGTTGTCCTCGGCTTCGAGTTTGTTGGGCTTCACAGCGGTACCGATGAGGGTGTTGTACTTCTCGATGGTGCGAACCAACTTGATTTGATCCTCAATCTCGGCCCAATTGCTTTGGGTAGCAAAGGGTATCTGCTGCTGAGCCTCTTCCCAAGAGTCGTTGATGATGATGTTGGCGAAATAAGCGCCGGCAGCTTTGGCGTTCTGTTCGCCGAAGAGCTGCTTGAGCACGCTGGAGGTGTGGGTACCCTGCACCAGCTCGTTCACCTCGCCGGGAGTTACGCTAAGACCGGTTTCCTCACAAGCCTCGTTGAGGAGGAGCTTGGTGACGAACTCGTTGTAAACCTGCTGGGTGAGTTGCTCGGTGGCAGAGTTGTCAATGTCCTGATTGTACATGGCTTTGACGAATTCCTGCTTGCGATTGCGCTCGGTTTCGAATTCTTCGTAAGTTACTTTTTTCCCATTTACGGTGACGACTTTGTCTCGGCTGCTCTGCATGATGGAGCTGGAGCTCGTGAGCAAGTCACCGATGATAAACGCTGCCATAGCCAAGCCCACGATTACGAGGAGGGCGACCGAATGGTTGCGAATACGTTGTAATGTTGCCATTTCTTAGTTGAGTTTATTTATTTGTTTGTTATTTTATACTTACAAAAAGCGCGCAAAGATACGGATTTTTTTTCACATAACGGGTATCCGAAGCCAAAAATCTTTCATTTTAGGCCAATTTTGCCGCAAAAAGTATCTCTATCTGTCAATTCTGGAGGGTCATTTTTCAATTTTCACCCGAATGAGCTCCACTTTTGTGGCGCTTGTTTTGGTGATGACCATGTGAATCTTCTGTTCGGGAAGATCCACGAAATCGCCTTCGTGGGGGAAGGTCTGGAGTTCGTGGAGCACGAGACCGGCGAGTGTGAGGTAGTCTTCTGACTCGGGGAGGTTGAGGTCGAACTCTTCGTTGATTTTGTCAATCTCTGCGCGTCCGGAGAATTCCCATTCTCCCTCGCCGATTTGTTTTCCGACGAGCCGGTTGTGGTCGTGTTCGTCCTCGATGTCGCCTATGATTTCCTCGAAGAGGTCCTCCATCGTGACGATTCCGGCCGTTCCGCCGAATTCATCGACAACGGCGGCTATGCTGCGCTTTTTCTCCATCAGGATTTTGAGTACTCGGTTGGCCGGCATGGCTTCGGGCACGAAGGGAATGGAGAGAATCTCGGGCTTCTTGGAACCCTTGAAGAGTTCGGACGAATGGATGTAGCCCACGATATTGTCGATGTCGCCTTCATAGACGGGAATCTTGCTAAATCCGGTCTCGGTGAAGATTTTGTTGAGTTTCCCGATGGACGTGGTCACATCTACGGCTGTCAGCTCGTTGCGGGGAATCATGCAGTCGCGCACCTTGATATTGCGAAATTCGAGGGCGTTCTGGAAAAGTTGGAGTTCCTGTTCCTGCTCCGACTCCTCGGGCGCATGGTCGAGACTCTGCTGCACGAAGAAGTCGAGATCGACGCGCGAGAGTTTTTCGGTGGTTTCGCGCTTGACTTTGATGCCTGCGAAGTGCAGAATACAGTGTGACAGCCAGGTGGAAAACGACGAAATGGGGTAGAGCAGCCAATATATTATATATAAAGGTATGGCAAAGGTTCTCAACATCGTGTTGGGATTCAGCCGGAAGAGCGACTTGGGGAGATATTCGCCCGTGATGAGGATGATGACGGTGGAGAGCAAGGTTTGGATAAGAGCCACGAGGAAGGGGCTGTCGGTGATGTGGGCCGTAATCATGGGACCGAAGAGTTTGCCCATGAAGATGCCGTAGAAGATGAGGGAAATGTTGTTGCCCACCAACATCGTCGAGATGAAACGCTCGCTGTGGTCGTAGAAGTACTTGAGAATGTCGGCCACCTTGCCTCCCTTCTGGTTGTCGAGCTCCAGACGCACTCGATTGGCCGAGAAGAAGGAAATCTCGGTGCCGGAGAACAGAGCGCTGAAGAGCAGCGTGACGAGGATGGACAGGAGCAGGGCGGTCATGGCTCGGACGGCGTACGGTTCAAAGTATCGGCATTCTCGCGCGAGAAGATGCCGGAAGTCTCACGAAGGGTGTACTCCGTGAAATCATCGGTTGACGTGAATCCGATGCCCTCGATGATGGCATCCGGACGCTCAATGTGGATGAATGAGTCGCTATAGACCCGGTGGCGGCGCATGTCCCAGAAGAGGTCGTTGGTCATGAACTTCTCGTTTTGGAGATTCTCGATAACGACATCGTTGATGAGGTGCCACAACTGTTTGCTTTCGTAGTTGTAGGCAGTGTCGGCCACAATGCTGGCCTCGGGATTAAGCAGCGAATCTACCATCACGATGTGGATGCCCTCGGGGAAATACTGGTAGCGGTTGGAGGCGTCGAGGCTGTAGTTCTTCCAAAGGGGAGCTGTGGCCAGATAGCGGATGATGCCCGAGTCGCTCACCTGCATCGAGACGTCTCGCGTCACCATGCCGGGAATGTTGCCGCTGAGGGTGTCGTCTTCGACAGCGATTTTGGAATCATCGCCGCACGAATAGATGACCGAAACAGTCAAACAGACTATGATAAATGTCAGAATTTTTCTCATTTTGTTAAAAAAACGCCACAAAGGAACGATTTTTCCGATTTGGCGGTGCAAAGTTACGAAAAATTCTTTATATTTGCGGCATAATTTCTGAAAAATTTGCATTATGAGACAATATTTAGACTTAATTGAGCGGGTTTTGAAGGAAGGAGTGCAAAAGAAAGACCGTACTGGGACCGGAACAGTAAGCGTTTTCGGACACCAAATGCGATTCAATCTTTCCGACGGCTTTCCGTTGCTGACGACCAAAAAACTTCATCTTAAGTCCATCATCTACGAACTTCTTTGGTTCATTCAGGGAAATACCAATGCCCGGTGGCTCCAAGAGCGAGGCGTTCGTATCTGGAATGAATGGGCAGGACCCGACGGCGAATTGGGCCCCGTTTACGGCAAACAGTGGCGTGCGTGGCGAGACTACGACGGCGGAAGCATTGACCAGCTGATGGATGCCATAGAGACCATCAAGACCCATCCCGACTCACGGCGTATCGTCGTCTCGGCCTGGAATGTGGCCGATGTGCCGCAGATGGCGTTGCCGCCCTGCCACATGTTCTTCCAGTTCTATGTAGCCGAAGGCAAACTTTCGCTTCAGCTTTATCAGCGTTCGGCCGACATCTTTCTGGGCGTGCCTTTCAACATTGCGTCCTATGCCCTGTTGCTCATGATGACAGCTCAGGTGACGGGACTTCAGCCCGGTACCTTTGTCCACACTTTGGGCGATGCCCACATCTATCTGAACCACCTTGACCAGGTCAAACTTCAGCTCACTCGTGAGCCTTATCCGCTGCCCAAAATGACGCTCAACCCCGCAGTGAAAGACATCCGCGATTTCCAATATGAGGATTTTACGCTCTCGGATTATCAGTGTCATCCCCACATCAAAGGCATCGTTTCGGTCTGATTGAATTTACAAGCAAGCAATTCCGATATGAGAAACGCAACAGGTGTTCCCGGTTTGCTTCGTCTCGGCATGTATTTTGTCGAGATGGTATTGGTGTCTGTTGTCTTCACAGCCTATTACTATCGGGCCATCTCGCCCGGAAGTCACAGTTGGTACGACACCTCGCCGATGTTCACCAACCTGTTCTTGCTCATGGCAATGAGCTATGCAGTAGGGTCTTTCTTCCGTCCCATCACCTTTTTCTACCGTTCTTCTCGTCAAGGATCCATTGTGCGCAGCGTCTCCGTGCTGGTGCTCATCATGGTGCTCATCAATGTGTTTTTCATAGCCCTGAGGGGACAGAATGCGCTGATTCTGCCCATGCGTTTTGTGGCTATGTGGTTCACGATTTGGATTGTACTGGTGTCCGTGCGTTATTTGGCGCGCTATGTCATCCGTCTGTTCCGTTCCGAAGGTCACAACGTACATCACGTTGTCTTTGTGGGAGCTTCCGACAATATTCTGGAGCTCTATCAAGAGATGGAGAATCCCTTCTACGGCTATCGGGTGCTGGGTTATTTTTCGGAGGTTCCGGTGCAAGGGTTCCCGGAGAAGTTCTGCTATTTGGGCAAGGTTTCCGAATGTCTGGCCTATATGGAGACCCACAATGTCGAGCAACTCTATTGCGCACTTCCCTCGGCGATGGCCAACGACATCCGTCCCATCATCAACTGGTGTGAGCACAATTTCGTGAGATTCTTCTCGGTTCCCAACGTCCGCAATTATCTCAAACGAACCATGCAGCTTGAGCTTGTGGGGGAGATTCCTGTGCTCTCCATTCGCGAGGACCCCTTCTCGTCGCTCACCAACCGCATCATCAAACGTGTCTTCGACATCGTTTTCTCCGGATTGGTGATGATTCCCTTCTGGCTGCTGATTTATCCTGTAGTGGCCATTGTTACGAAGCTGACGAGTCCCGGCCCTGTGTTCTTCAAACAGAAACGCAACGGTCTCAACGGCGAAGAATTCTACTGCTATAAATTCCGTTCCATGAAGGTGAATACCGATGCCGACAATGTTCAGGCCACCAAAGACGATCCCCGCAAGACACCTTGGGGCAACTTCCTAAGAAAGAGCTCCATCGACGAACTGCCGCAGTTCATCAACGTCATCAAGGGCGAGATGTCGGTGGTCGGGCCGCGTCCCCACATGGTGAAACACACTCGGGAGTACAGCGAGCTGATTGACAAATATATGGTGCGCCACTGGGTGAAGCCCGGCATCACAGGTTGGGCCCAAGTGAACGGAGCACGCGGCGAAACCAAAGAGCTCTGGCAGATGGAAGACCGCATCCAGAAGGACATTTGGTACATCGAGAATTGGACCATTTGGCTCGACATCCGCATCATACTCCTCACTGTCTGGAATGCTCTTGTCGGCGACAAACAGGCCTATTAAAACACTATCATTACAGCCGGAATGTCTAAAAAAATAGCCATCATCAACGATTTCTCGGGGTTCGGACGCTGTTCCATCTCCGTGATTCTCCCCATCGTGAGTCACCTTGGGGTGCAGGGCTGCGCTTTGCCTACGGCCATTTTCTCCAACCACACGGGTTTCGCCTCCTTCTGGCATGAAGACGAGACACGCAACATGCCGGCCTATATAGCGGAATGGAAGAAACTCGACCTGAGATTTGATGCCATCATGTCGGGATTTCTCGGCTCGGCGAGACAAATCGGAATCGTGGAAGATTTCTTCCGTTCGTTCCACAAGCGGGGAACACGCTATGTGGTGGATCCCGTGATGGGAGACAACGGTCATTTCTATCCCACCATCAATCCGCGACTGGCCAAAGAGCTGAAGCGGCTGGTGGCCTATGCCGACATCCTGACACCCAATATCACCGAAGCCTGCCTTCTGACGGGCACGCCCTATCAGCAGGTGTGGAAACGTTCGGAGCTGGACGAAATAGCGGCCAAACTCCGTGACCTCGGAGCCAAAGATTTGGTTATCACCGGCATTCGCGTGGGCGAGAATTGGATAGGCAACGCCGTCTATCCTCACGGAGAAAGGCTGACTATGCAGCGCCAGCACTTGATAAATCAGATGCGTAGCGGTACAGGCGATGTGTTTGCTGCCGTCATCGGTGCAGATGTCGTGAACGGGGTGCCCTTTGCGCGAAGCGTGAAGAGGGCATCGAGATTTGTGGCACAATGTCTCGAGGAGACTTCCAAAAGCAACGAACCCACGACCAACGGCGTGGATTTCGAGTTGGTGTTGCCCCGTCTCACAAAGGGTGTCTGAGCTGCGGGAACACATATAAAACGGAGGATACCCAATTTTGGGTATTGCAAATCCGGAAAAAACGGCCTATCTTTGCAGCCGATAAAGGGCAAATAAATGGACCATCAAGAGATTTTGACACTTCGTACACTTCCGAGAGGCGAACGGGCCGTTATCACCCGGGTAGGGGGAGAGGGCGCGTTGCGTCAGCATTTTCTCGATATGGGACTTTTGCCGGAAGCAGAGGTGAAAATCATCAAATATGCACCGCTGGGCGACCCGATGGTGATAGAGATTCACGGCTATGAACTCTCTTTGCGTCTGGAGGATGCCGCCCGCATTGAGGTGAGGAAGACGGATAAAAAATCCGCTGCGTCCCGTCAACCCCGTGAACGGAACTCTGGGATAGAACCCGAGTTTGAGGCGAAACACCCGGGCTTGGGCGAAGGCGGAAAATATCACGACAAAGAACACGAACATCCGCTGCCCGACAGCACATGGCTGACATTTGCACTGGCAGGCAACCAGAATACCGGCAAAACGACGCTTTTCAACCAGCTGACGGGAGCCAACCAGCACGTGGGTAACTTCCCCGGAGTGACAGTCGAACAGAAGAGCGGTCCGATACTGAACCGACACCACACCCGTGTGACCGACCTGCCCGGCATCTACAGTCTGTCTCCCTATTCGAGCGAAGAGCTGGTGTCGAGACGTTTCATATTGGGGTCCCATCCCAAAGCCATCATCAACATCGTCGATGCCACCAATATCGAACGCAATCTCTACCTGACGCTCCAGCTCATGGAACTCGATGTGCCGATGGTGTTGGCCTTGAATTTTGTCGATGAACTGACGGCCAACGAGGGTGCGGTCTATGTCAACGAAATGGAGCGCCTGCTGGGTGTTCCCTGTGTGCCCTGTTCGGCCAAAAGCGGCGAAGGTATCGAAGAACTTGTGGAACACGCTGTCCATGTGGCCAAATATCAGGAGCCGCCTCTGCGGCAGGATTTCTGCAGCAAAGACGATCACGGAGGTGCCGTCCACCGCTGCATCCATGCTGTGATGCATCTCATCGAAGATCACGCCCAGAAATACCGTATTCCCCTGCGTTTTGCCGCCAGCAAACTCATCGAGGGCGACAGCGACATCGAAGCACAGCTCCACTTGGACCAAAACGAACGGGATACCGTCGAACATCTTATCCTCCAAATGGAGAAAGAACGTGGTCTCGACCGTGCGGCTGCCATTGCCGACATGCGTTTCTCCTTCATCGGGAAGCTCGTGGCGAAGTGTGTGGTCAAGCCCGAAGTGTCGCTCCAGCGTGTGCGTTCCGAACGCATCGACAGCATCCTGACGGGCAAATGGACGGCCGTTCCGGCCTTTGTGGCCATTATGGCACTGGTCTTCTGGCTGACGTTCTTTGTGATAGGTACACCGTTGCAGGATTTGTTGGACGAATGGATAGGAAATTTCAATGCCTGGTTCGGCGAGAAGTTGAGCGAATGGCAGGTGAACGATGTGGTCCGTTCGCTCATCGTGGACGGCGTTTTGGCCGGTTGCGGCACAGTGGCTTCGTTTGTTCCGCTGATTGTGACGCTCTTCTTCTTCCTCTCGATGCTGGAAGATTCGGGTTATATGGCCCGAGTTGCCTTTGTGATGGATTCCTTCCTGAGAAAAATCGGACTTTCGGGACGCAGTATAGTGCCCATGCTGATAGGTTTCGGCTGTTCGGTGCCTGCGGTGATGGCCACACGTACGTTGCCTTCGGAACGCGACCGAAAACTGACCATCCTGATGGTTCCCTTCATGTCGTGTACAGCCAAATTGCCTATCTATGCTTTCTTCTGTGCAGCCTTTTTCCCGGAACAGGCCTGGCTGGTGATGCTCTCCTTATATATAATAGGTATAATAGTGGGGATTATGTTTGCGCTCTGCAGCAAGACGACGCTCTTCAAGGGCGAGCCTGTTCCCTTTGTAATGGAATTGCCCAACTACCGCATGCCGGGAGCCAGAAACACGCTGCGTCTGCTGTGGGACAAGGCGAGGGATTTCCTCGAGCGGGCCTTCACGGTCATCTTCCTGGCCACTATCGTGATTTGGTTTCTCCAGACCTTCGATTTCCGTTTCAATGTGACCGAAGACCAAAGCCGTTCGATGCTGGCCGTCATTTCGGGTCATATTGCTCCGATATTCCATCCGCTGGGCTTTGGCGACTGGCGTATGGCTACAGCGCTCGTGAGCGGCTTCATGGCCAAAGAGAGCGTGGTCTCCACACTCGAAGTGCTCTACGGCAATTTTGACATTACGGCGCTCCTCTCGACGGCATCGGTATTTTCGTTTCTGGTGTTTTGTTTACTCTATACGCCCTGTGTGGCTGCAATGGCCTCGGTGAAGCGCGAGCTCGGCACAAAGTCGATGCTCGGCATCATTCTCCTGCAGTGCACCATCGCGTGGATTGTTTCTTTCCTGGTCTATGAATTGGCAGTCTTGGTTGGCGCTTAGTGCCGTAATTTTGCTTGTGGTGCTTATTCTGGTCTGGAGATTCAGGCAGGATCATCCCTCCGGCGACGGATGTGACGGCAATTGCGGCAGCTGTCACTGATTCGGACGTTTACACACTTTCTGAAACTGTAAAACCCCGACACTGCGGATTGCGGCTGTCGGGGCTTGTTGTCTGTGCGGCATTCGGTACCGCCGCTTACATCAGTTCGATTTCGTCGTGTTTCATCACCCGTTCGCAATAGCAGCAGCGCAGCGATTTCAACTCGCTGTCGAACACTTCCATCTTGGTTTGAACGGGCTGGTGGTTGGTGATGCACTTGGGATTGGTGCATTTGACGACACCGCGTATGATTTTGGGGAACTGGACGAATTTCTTCTCCACAATCTGATAGTTGCGGATGGTGTTGAGTGTTGCGTTGGGGGCAATCACAGCCAGACGGTTGACCACCTCGTCGGGGAAGAAGCGGTCGGCCACTTTGATGATGCCTTTCTTGCCCAGCGTCTCGCTGTCGAGGTTGTTGCCGATGGTGATGGCGCTGTTGCAGTCGTAAAGACCGAGAATCTCCACAATTTTGAAGGTGACTTCGGCGGGAATATGGTCGATGACGGTTCCGTTTTCGATGGCGGAAACCTCTAATTCTTTCTTGTCGCTCATGAGTGTCGTTGTTTCGTTATTTTTGTCCCACAGGAATGTCGAGCATCCGGCAGATGATGGCTTGACGGGCGTAGAGTCCGTTTTGAGCCTGTTGGAAATAGTATGCCTTGGGATTGTCATCTACATCGTAGGCTATTTCGTTCACGCGGGGGAGAGGATGGAGCACGCGGAGGTTGGGCTTGGAGCCTTCCAGCATGGAGTTCTTGAGGCAATAGACATTCTTGACCTGCTCATATTCTCTCGGGTCGCTGAATCTCTCGCGCTGGATGCGGGTCATGTAGAGAATGTCGGTGCTGTCGATGGTTCTCTCGGTGAATTCTTCCTGTTCGTCGAAGGTCAAATTGTGACGGCGGCAGAAGTCGCGGTAGCCGTTGGGCATGCGGAGCAGGGCAGGCGCTACGAAATGGAATGTGGGGGAGAAGAACGACATAGCCTGCACGAGACTGTGGACTGTGCGTCCGTATTTGAGGTCCCCCACCATCGTGATGTCGAGGTTGTCGAGCGTACCTTGCGTCTTCCAGATGCTGTAGAGGTCGAGGAGCGTCTGCGAGGGATGCTGGTTGGCTCCGTCGCCGGCATTGATGACGGGCACATCGGTCACTTCGGAAGCGTAGCGTGCGGCTCCTTCGAGGAAATGTCGCATCACAATCACGTCGGCATAGTTGGAGACCATCTTGATGGTATCCTTGAGCGTTTCGCCCTTGGAGGTCGATGACGAGGCCGGGTCGCTGAATCCTATCACACGGGCACCCAACCGGTTGCTTGCGGTTTCGAAACTGAGACGTGTGCGGGTGGAGGGCTCGAAGAAGAGAGTGGCCACGACTTTGCCTTCCAAAAGGCGGGAATTGGGATGCTCCTCAAAGTAGGCTGCATCCTGCAGGAGGGAAAGGATATCCTCCTTTGTCAAATCGGAAATGGAAATGAAATTATGGTCCATATAACTCAAATATCGTGCCAAAGATACGCTTTTTTGTTGAAATAATGCCGGTATTCGGCAGGAAAAATGCGTTTTTTTTGATTTTTTTGGCATTTTATGTCGATATGTGAAAAAAATATAGTATCTTTGCGCCGTCTTTTTTGTCAATTTTTCCCCTGTTGTAAGGAGGTGACACGAGACATGACTGCATTTTATAAACAAACTCAATTGAAAGTTGTAATTCAATGATTAAAATCACCTTTCCTGACCAGAGTGTCAAGGAATTCGAGGGCGGTGTGACGCCCTACGCAGTGGCCGAGTCAATCAGCCCGCGCCTCGCACAGGATGTGCTTGTGGCCAAAGTGAACGACGAAATGTGGGACCTCACGCGTCCCATCGAAGCCGACTCCAGGATTGAACTTTTCAAGTGGGACAGCGACGAGGGCAAGCACGCCTTCTGGCACACCTCGGCCCACCTTTTGGCTGAAGCCCTTCAGGAACTCTATCCCGGCATTCAGTTCGGGTTCGGCCCTGCTGTCGAAAACGGATTCTTCTACGACGTGATGCCCGCCAACGGAGTGTCTCTCTCGGAGAACGATTTTCCCAAGATCGAAGCCAAAATGCTGGAGCTTGCCCGCAATGACGAGAAGCTGATTCGCCGCGAGGTTTCCAAGGCCGACGCTTTGTCCGAATTCAAAGCTGCCGGACAGACCTACAAATGCGAGCACATCGACCAAGACCTGGAGGACGGCACCATTTCCACCTATACCCAGGGCAAATTCACCGACCTCTGCCGCGGTCCCCATATTCCCTCGACCGGCATCATCAAGGCCGTCAAGATAACCAATGTGGCAGGCGCCTTCTGGCGCGGCGATGCCAAGCGCGAACAGATGACGCGCATCTACGGCATCACCTTCCCCAAGAAGAAACTCCTCGACGAGTATCTCGTCATGATTGAGGAAGCCAAGAAACGCGACCATCGCAAGATAGGCAAGGAGATGGAACTCTTCATGTTCTCCGA
>CALBPV010000062.1 GCA_937899265.1 uncultured Bacteroidales bacterium | reverse complement strand
TCGAGCACGGCCACAGCCGCGTTCTCCTCCTTCTCCTGCACGGGCAGTAGCAGCATGCGGCTGCCCTGCTGCAGTCGCAGCATGGCGTGGTTATCGCCCAGCACACAGGGCTTCTGTGCGCCGGCTGTCGTCGCTACCAGCAGCATGGTCATCATCACGATTACAATTTTTCTCATGTTTGGTTGCCTTTATTTATTGAAATTCTGCTGCAAAGTTACCATGTTCGCCCCTTTTATCTTATAACATTTGATGCAAAGGGTAACAAAAAACGTTCAATGAAACGATTTTGCTGTCCCATGAACGTTTTTTTGCTGCCACCTTTGGCTCTTGCTCACTATTTCGTACCTTTTCTCTATCAATGGGAAACAAATTGCCGGGGCCAAGTACCCTAAAATCCCTTCCAGTTGGGGTGGCAATCCACTGACGAGAGTCTGCTCGTTCCAATCCACATCCCGCCGATATGGCAGATTCCCGCTATTGGGTTTCGTAGTGTCGGATTTTGCCGGCTTTGTCGAGACGGAGGAATTCCTTCTTGGCTTTGCGGAGCTGCTTGATGAATTCCTTGTCGGCATGGAGACGGGCCACGAATGTGGCGCCGAGATAACGTCCGGCGTTGACATCGCTCTGCCAGTGATAGCCGGCAATGACGCGGCTCTGCCCGTAGTCGTATGTGCGCTTGAGGATAGTGTCCTCATTGGCAATGTTGATTTCTGCCAAAATCAGACCCCAGACTGTGCCCATGGTGGTGTGGCCGGAAGGGAAGGAACCGTTGGTGCGGAGTTCTTCTTCGTCCTTGGGGACCAGGGAACCCTGATTGTAGTAGGCGTAGGGACGGGTGCGTTTGTAATAGTTCTTGGCCTGGGAGGCAGTTCCGCTCTCCGATTTCATGACGGCACGGAGCAGTTTCCACAGTTGCGGAGTCTCCTCTTCGGAAATCAGAATGCCGAAGGCTCCGGCAAAGTTGGCTGCAAATCCCTTGGCCGAGAATTCAGCATCGGCAATGGCCACGTCGGCACGGGGAGTGAGACGCTGCTGTTTGCCGTCGAAATACTGATACTGGTCGTAGAGGAACTCGACACTGTGTTCCTGCGGAGGCGCGGGAAGAATCTCCAGACTGTTGGCAAAGTCGGCTGCAGGCACGTACGGAGCCTTTCGGGTGGAACGTTTGGTGCCCGTGAGGTTGGCATGAATCATGTGATGGTCTCCATAGCCGTAGTTGGGCACATAGAGACTTCCCGCAGTGGGTTGGGGATGGGCAATGCGTCCCTCGCTGTCGAGTTTGCGGATTTCTTCCTTGGCTTTGGCCCAACAGGAGAGATAGGCGCTGTCGGTCTGCAAGCGGGCAAAGAGAGCCGCAGCCACCATCCTTCCGGCTTCGACATCACTGGGCCAATGATGGCCGCAGATGATGCGACTCTGGCCGTATTCGTAGGCGAACTGAAAGAGAGTGTCCTGATTGGCCGGGTTGAGCGAAGCCAGCGTGAAGGCCATACAATAGGCGCGAGCCGTATGTCCCGAAGGATAACTCCAGTTGTCGGCCATCTCGGCATCATATTGCGGTGTGAGACTCGCTTCGCCGAAGAAGACGAAGGGACGCGGACGCCGGTAGTGGGGTTTGGCATCGCGCGTGGCGTATTTTCTGGCAGCTTGGAAGACGCCGGAGATGAGCCGGTAGGTCTCGGGCGTGAGAGAGTCGGAGACAGCAATGCCGAAAGGTCCGGCAAAGAGGCTCAGCGTATAGTCAAACCGGGGATTGGCATTCAGGCGAGCCTGTTCGCCCCGGGCTCCGTCACGCAAGGTTTTCCCCCGGAAATAGCCTGCTTTGTCGCTGAGGAACAGGGCCGTACCCTCGGAGGGAGGAGCCGGAAGAAAGCGGACGGCATTGGGCGCATCGTCGTCGGGAATGAAGACGGGAGCCTGCGGGGTCTGGGCAGAAGCCAAAACCACAGTCAGAGCGGCGGTCAATAGGACAGAAACGGTTTTCATAGGGTCTTCAATAGTCAATGTCGGAAATGTCCACATCGGGGAACCAGTCTTTGAGTTTGCGAAACGCCAACTCCTTGATGTCCGGGGTGAGCGAATCGCTTACGGCTTTGACCACGGCGAGGAGTACAGCGGCATCGTCGGTATAGCCCAACACGGGCATGAGGTCGGGGATGATGTCGAAGGGAGATATGAAGTATCCCAACGCGCCCACGATGATGGCTTTATATCGCAGGGGTGTTTTGGCACTCGTCATCACATAGTAGAGTTCGAGGACGTAGAAGACGAGTTTGGCACCCGCCGTTTTGGCATACTTGGACAGTTTGTCCTGCAGCTTTTCCTCAGAATAGTCATTCTGATAGGGAGTGAGTTGCTGATTGTCGGAGTCGTTGTGTTCGCTCATGTCGGTGATTCTTTAAATGGTGAAGGAAACTTCTCCCTTGATGTCTGCCGCCGACGAACCGATATAGAGGCGGTATTTGCCGGGTTCAAATTTCCAGTCGTGGATGGTTTCATCCCAGAACATCAGGTCTTCGGCTGAGATGATGAACGTCAGTTCTTTCTCCTCGCCGGGCTGGAGGGTGAGTTTGATGAACCCTTTGAGTTCCTTGACGGGACGTTCCACCGAAGGCCTGTCCGCGCCCACGTAGAACTGGATGGTCTCCTTGCCGGCCATGCCACCGGTATTCTTGACGCGTACTTTGCCCGACACACGTCCCTTGCCGTCGGGGGTGAGAGTGTGGTCGAAAAGGACAGGTTGGGTGTAGGCAAACGTGGTGTAACTCAAGCCGAAGCCGAAGGGGAACCTTACGGTCTTGGGACTGAGTTTGAAGCCGGCCTTGGCTTCCTTGCGCGCCTGCGGAAGGTCGTGGAACCGGTAGCCTACGAAGATGTCGTCGAGATACTCCTCGTCGATGCTGTCGCCGGGATAGCAGATGGTGCCATGCTGATGGGCGGGGCAGTCGGTGAGGACGGTGGGGTAGGAGAACGGCGTTTTGCCCGAGGGGCACACGTCACCCGAAAGGATGTCGGCCAATGCGTAGCCGGCAGCCGAGCCGTTGTACCACGACTGTACCAAAGCGGGGACGCGGTTCACCCAGGGCATCTCGACGGCATTGCCGGAGATGAGCACGATGACCATGCGCGGATTGGCTTGGAGAAGTTCGTCGATGAGTTTCGGCTGGGCGAAGGGCAGCCCGTAGTAGAGACGGTCGCCACCCTCGCAGTCCTGGTTGTGGTTCTTGTTGAGACCGCCCACATAGATGACGAGGTCGGCCTCGCGGGCCATAGCCACTGCTTCAGCACGGAGGGAATCTTCGGTGAAAGGCGGGATAAAATCGACATGTCCGTACATGGGACGGCCGGAAACGTATCCCTTGGCATAGCGTATTTTGTCTTTTCCGAAGCGTTGCTGCAACCCTTCGAGGGGAGACACTTCGCGGCGGGGTTTCAGTTCGGACGAGCCACCGCCCTTGCAGAGCGAGCGTGTGGCATTCTCGCCCACGACGAGAATGGACTTGTAAAGGTCGGCATTCAGGGGGAGCAATTTGCTGCCCTTGAAGGGGTCGTTCTTGAGCAGGACGATGCCCTCGTCGGCTATCTTGCGGGCAAGTTCAAAATGCTCGGGTGTGGCCTGAGCGGCCTGTCCGCGCTCGGGAGCCAATGTGGTGCGGAAGAGGGTACGGAGTATGCGGCGGGCTTTGTCGTTGATGATGCTGTCGGGCACCTCTCCTCGTTCGGCTTTCTCGCGGTAGGCGCTTCCCAAATAGTAATCGTCATAGCCGAACGCCGATTCGGAGGTGAGGCCGTTGGTGTAGGAGCCCATCTCGACGTCGAGACCTCCGAAAATGGCCTCGTCGGTATTGTGGCAGCCACCCCAGTCGGTGACCACCATGCCGTCGAAGCCCCAATCGCGTTTGAGGATTTGGTTGAGGGTCGTGTCGTTGTGGGAACAGTGGGTGCCCAGATATTTGTTGTAGCTGCCCATAATGGACCACAATTCGGCATCACGCACTACGGCTTTGAAGGGAGCCGCGTAGATTTCGTTGAAGGCCCGTTCGGACACCTTGACGTTGATGTGTCCGCGATATTCTTCCTGGTCGTTGAGAATATAGTGCTTGAGACAGGCGGCCACCGCGTTTGCCTGCATGCCTTTCACATATTCTGTGGCAAGCTGGGCTGCGAGGCAGGGATCCTCGCCGAGATATTCGAAATTGCGTCCGTTGAGAGGCGTGCGGTATATGTTGACACCGGGACCCAACATGACATTCTTGTCGCGGGCGATGGCCTCCTCGGCCACAGCCGCGCCGTACTGATTGGCCAGCCAGGGGTTCCATGTAGCGGCGAGACAGGTGAGGGCAGGAAAGGCCGTGATGCTGTCGGTGGTCCACCCGGCATATCCCCAATCGTCGGGATTGATTTCGGCACGCACCCCGTGTGGGCCGTCGCTGTAATGTACGTCGGGAATGCCCAACCTGGGTACGCCGGGCGACATGAATTTCGTTTTGGCATAGCATACGCGGACTTTCTCCTGCAGGGTCATCTGTCCCAAAGCCGCCTCGACACGTTCCTCAAGGGGAAGTGAGGAGTCGAGCCAGGGACCGGAGACTGTTTTGTCGCCGGACAGGCTGCATGAGGCCAAAGTAGCTGTCATAAGAGCGGATAATAAGAGTCGTTTCATCTGAAATATAGGGAAGTCGATTATTTCCAAATTTTATCAAGAATTAGAGAATTAGAGAATTTTTCCTTTCTTGAACCTTGAACCTAGAACCTGAAACCTGAAACCTGAAACCTGAAACCTGGAACCTGAAACCTGAAACCTGGAACCTGAAACCTGAAACCTGAAACCTGAAACTCTTTAAATAGCCTCTCCCTTCAGGAGGAGGTTTGGAGGAGTCCCTTGTTGCAGCAATTCTCCAATTCTCCAATTCTTGATTAATAGAAAAGTCCTATCATTGACGGCAATTCCCCGACCCGCAAAAGGGTCGGAGCAATGCCGGACAGAATCAAAGGGTTATTTCAATCTTTGAGCCGTTGTACTCCACTTCCTTGCCGTCCTGTTTGCGCTGGAAGCCGAGGTGATTGTTGACGGTGACGGGGACAATCACGAACTTGCGGCTCTCGAGCATTCCGGGGAAGCTGCCTTCGCGGTCGCCGATGGTGAGCGTGTTGGTAGTGTTGTTGTAGGAAATCGGAATGAAGGCACGGTCTCCTTTCTCGTAATTGTAGTTGTCGTTTTCGTCTTCATAGAGCGTGAAGCTGCCGTCGTTGCCGGTATAGACATAGAGGGAGATTTTGTCTGCCGGTTTTTCGTCGGCCCATTGCATGAGGGGGCCGAAGGGAACGATGCTTCCTGCACGTACGAAGAGCGGAATGCGTTCGTAGGGAGCGTCGGCCGGAACAACCTCTTCTCCTCGGAAATGCTTGCCGTTGTAGAAGTCATACCACCCGCCTTTTTGTTTGGGCAGATAGACTTCGCGGGTGCGGTCGCCATAATGATAGACAGGACAAACCAACAGCGAGGGTCCGAACATGAATTCGTCCTTGCCGCGCTCGATGGCCCGGGTGTCGGAGGCAAAGTCCATCACGAGGGGACGCATGGGCGTATAGTCGTTGTAGTAGGTCATGCCGTTGATTGAGTAGATGTAAGGCATGAGCATATAGCGCAGATTCGAGTAGTAGAGAATGGACTGATAGGCTGGATGGTTCTCGGACGCAATGTTCCAAACCTCGCGGAGGGGGAACTGTCCGTGGGCACGGTAGAGGGGAGCAAAGGCGCCGAACTGATACCAGCGGGTCTGCAATTCGCGCCACTCCTTGAGATCTTCGGTCTCGCGACCCGTCTGGTCGTATAGTTTCTGGGCAGCCTCGTAGCGTTTCTCTACGCTGAAGCCGCCGATGTCCATGGTCCACCACGGAATGCCCGAGACAGAGTAGTTCAAGCCGGCTTGAATCTGGGTGTAGAGGTCTTCCCAACGTGTGCCGATGTCGCCGCTCCACGAAGCCGTGGAGTAACGCTGCAGACCGGCAAAGCCCGAGCGCGTGAGCAGGAAGACACGCTGATTGGGCTTGGTGCTGCGCTGTCCTTCGTAGATGGCCATGGCGTTGACGAGGGCGTAGGCGTTGAAATACTGGTCGGAAGGACCGAGAGCCGTGGGGCCGCAGAGCAACTTGCGGTAGGGAAGGTCGGTGCAGTCGCGCACGTTGGGCTCGGAGGCGTCCATCCACCAGGCATCTATACCATATTTAAATAGGTGTTCGTTCATTTGTTTCCAGAAGAGGCTGCGTGCCGTGGGGGAATAGGCATCGTAGAACCCATAGTGGTAGCCCGGCCAAATCCAATCGACAAGGCTGTCTTGCACACTTTGCTGATACATCCAGCCTTTGGCGTCGAATTCTTTGTAATGTTCGGTCGAAGTGTAGAACTTGGGCCATACCGAAATCATGAATTTGGCGTGCATGGCATGGACGGAGTCGAGCATGGCCTGCGGATTGGGATAGCGGGAAGCCTCAAATTCGTGGGAACCCCATTCATCGTCTTTCCAGTAGGACCAGTCCTGGACAATGTTGTCCAACGGAATCTGGCGGCGACGGAACTCGGCTACGATCGAGAGGATTTCAGCCTGTGTCTTATAGCGTTCGCGACTTTGCCAGAAGCCCATGGCCCAGCGGGGCATGACGGGAGCTTTGCCCGTGAGATGACGGTAGCCGGCAATGACTTCATCGGCCGAGGGGCCTCCGATGAAGTAATAGTCAAGCTGAGGTGTCATTTCGCTCCACCACGACTGCTGGTTCTGGACAGCAGGATCGACGGGAGCGTATGCACGAAGGCCGCAGTAGGATTCACCTCCGTCGGGATGCCATACTATCTTAAGGTCGGCAGGAACGCCTGCTTTGAGGTTGAAACTGAACTTCGTGGCATTGGGATTCCACGCCGTGCGCCAAATTTCTCCGACGGCTTTCTGTCCGTTGATATAGACAGAAGTGTAGCCTGCATAGTAGAGGATGAATTTATATTCGCCGGTGGCCTTGGGTACGATTTTTCCTTCATAGACCACATCGGCTTTGCCGAGATCGATGCCCTGAGGCAGATTCTTGGAGGTCTTGAGGTTCTCGAAATAGATGCTGTCCTCGCGACGTACCAACTCGGGTTTTCCCTTGACGGAATAGGTGCCTGTGAGTGCGCCCTCCTTGCCGTCCTTGTCGATGAGCGTGAAGAGACGGTTCAGCTGCGAGTAGTCGTTGGGATTGCCCCAACGGCAGAGGGAGTAGCTGTCGAGATAGATGCCGTAGCCCTTGGTCGAATAGACGAAGGGAACGGAAATCTTGGTATTGTATTGGAAGAGTTCTTCGTTCTTGCCTTTCCAGTTCCAGTCGGAACTCTGGTGCTGCCCGAGTCCGAAGAAGGCCTCGTCGGAGGGAGAGTCGAAGACGAGGTGGGTCGAATAGCCTGTCCCTCCCTGTGCGGATTCGAAAGGCGTGAAGACGGTGTGGTCTTCGTTGAGCAGGAGGTCGTCCTCTTTGTTGTAGAAGGTCACTTTGCCGTTGTCGAGACGGACGCGGGCCGTAATTTCTGTCGTGGAGAGTGCGATTGCCGTATCTCCTTCGGTTTCAACCTTGTAACGTGTGTTGTCGGTTTTGGCAACCACGCTGAGACTTTGCGGGTCGGAGAACCGGCCTTCGGGTGTGGCGGATACATGAATCAGTTTGGGGCCGAGTACTTCGAGTCGAACCAATTTGGCCCGTCCCGCTTCGGGATTGGTCACCGTTACGGTCACTTGCTGACCGCTTTGTTCGTAAGGTTTGCTTTGGCATGCTGCCAAAAGCAAGGCAGCCGATGCTGCAAGGGTAATCGAAAAGTTTTTCATACGCAGATGTTTATTAATGTTTTCATGGTGCAAAGATAAAGATTTTTTTTGAGATAATCCCCCCTCAAAAGTCAAATTTTGAGGGGGATAATGTTATAAATGGTGTACTTTTTGTTAAAAGCAGGGTACAGAAGGATAATTATGTTGCCTTTTTTACCGTTTCCATCGGGGAGTTAGAGCCAGCCCATACTGTGGTACAATTGGGCAAGCAGCGAACCGACGACAGTGGCAGTGACAACGTGAATCAACCCCGGAATCATGAACGAGTGGTTGAAGAGATACTTGCCTATCACGGTTGTGCCCGAACGGTCGAAGTTCACCGTAGCAATGTCGGAGGGGTAGTTGGGGATAAAGAAGTAGCCGTAAACACTGGGCATCACGCCGAGCAAAACCACTCCGTCGATACCCATCTCATAGGCCAAAGGCAGCATGGACACCACGACAGCTCCCTGAGAATTAATCAGCACGGAAACGATGAAGAATACAAAGGCGATGGCCCAGGGATATTGAGCTACAATGCCTCCCATCATTTCCTTGATTTCGGCCGTATAGTTGCCGAAATAGGTGTCGGCCATCCAGGCAATGCCGAAGATGGCTACCACGGCCACCATGCCGGACTGCCACACGGCACCGCCCACAGCCTTCTTGGGCTCGGCTTTGGCAAAGAATACCATCAGGGCGGCTGCGGTGAGCATCACCATTTGGATGAGAAGGTTCATCTGCAAGGGTTTGAGGTCTCCCTTCTTGTTGGGAAACTCGGGAAGCAGGTCGGGGAAGATGGCGAAGACAACGATGCTCAGCAGGGCGGCCAGAAAAATCCAAACGGCCACCTTGGAGTGTTTCTCTATCTTTTGGTCGAGGGTTGTGGCCGAATTGCCGTACATATATTGATGGAGTTCGGGATCCTTGCAGCGTGCCTGGAACGCGGGATCCTTGTCGAGGTCCAACCCTCGGTTGTAGCTGTAGGCAATGGCGGCTGCAATACCGATGATGCAGGCCGGAACGGTCACCATCAGAATCTGCATGATGGAGACATCGAAGCCATTGGCATTGGAGATGGCCATGAACGACACCACGGCAGCCGCAATGGGCGAACAGGTGATGCCTATCTGAGAGGCGATGGAGGCGATGCTGCAGGGACGTTCCGGACGGATGCCCTGTTTGAGGGAAATGTCGCAGATGATGGGCATAATGGTGTAAACAACATGCCCCGTACCCACCAGGACGGTGAGAAAGAAGGTGACAAAGGGCGCCAGAATCGTGATGTAAGCAGGGTGGGAACGAAGCATCCGTTCCGCCAGCTGAATCATCCAGTTCATGCCGCCGGAAGCCTGCAGCATGCCGGCGCATGTCACAGCCGCTATGATGATGTATATTACGTCGGTGGGAGGCGTGCCGGGTTTAAGTCCGAACCCGAGCACAAGGATGGCCAAACCGATGCCTGAAATGGCTCCGAGAGCCAAACTGCCGTAACGTGCACCGACGAAGAGTGCCAGCAGCACAATCAAGAATTGAACAATCATTAATGCATCCATGAATGTCTTTTTTTAGTTTGGAATGTGTTTGGAAATATTGCTTTTTGTCTTACGGAGCTGTAACGTCTATTTGGCGTTGCCTTCCTTCTCGCGGTATTCTGTGGGCAGCATGCCGTATAGGCTCTTGAAATACCGGGAGAAGAACTTGGGGTTGTTGAAGCCGACGCGATAGGCAATCTCGGAGATTCGGTCCTGGCTTTCACGCAGATATTGGGCCGCACGTTTCAGGCGGATATTGCGGATGAACTCGATGGGCGAAAGTCCGGTGAGCGAGAGGAGCTTCTTGTAGAGCATTACCCGGCTCATGGCAAAGGCCTGGCTCATATCCTCCACGCTGAGGTCGGAACGTCCCATATTGTCCTCTACGTACTGGACGGCCTTCTTCACGAACTGCTCGTCGTGGGAAACAATCTCCACGTCGGAGGGCGTCGGGTCTATCAGTTTGGGTTGGGCCTGACGCAGCCGGGACACTTCCAGGAGATGTCTCAAGCGGAGATTCATTTCTTTGACGGAGAAAGGCTTCGTGAGATAATCGTCGGCTCCGGCCTCCAAACTTTCGATTCTTGCTTCTGCGGTCTGTAATCCGGAAATCAGAAGCACGGGCACGAGGTGGAGGCGGGAATCTTCGCGGATGCAGCGGCACAGCTCGTTGCCGTCGATTTCAGGCATCATGATGTCGGAGATGACGCAGTCGGGCACCACTTTTCCGAGGATGGAAAGGGCTTCCTTGCCGTTCACGGCTTCAAGCACTTTATGGTTGCCTTCGAGCGAAGAGCGCATGAAGAGACGGAAGTCTTCGTTGTCGTCACAGATGAGAATCGTGGTAGGAACATCCTTGTTCTCCTCGGGGATTTCGTCTTCATATTCCCTTTCGGGCTCAGAGGACTCCAAATTCGGGAGCGGAGTCTTGGGATCGACATGACGGACGGGAATCTTAACTCTGAAGACGGTGCCGCGGCCGGTATTGTCATGTACACTCACCCCGCCGCCGTGCAGTTCGGCAAAGTCTTTCACCATGCTGAGGCCGATGCCCGAGCCGACAGCCTGCACATTGCTCTGCATCGACTGGTAGAATACATCAAACACCTTTGCCTTGTCGGCATCGGGAATGCCGGCTCCTGTGTCGGATACCTTGATGATAAGATTGTCCTGTGTCACGCCTCCGGTGGTGGATTCGGTTTCGGTTTCGAGCTGTATGGTGACACGCCCCTTCTCGGGGGTGAACTTGAATGCGTTGGAGAGAAGGTTGCTCAGGATTTTGTCCATCTTGTCGGCGTCAAAGGCCATGATAAGCGACTCAAGCTCCGTATAGAACGAGAACCGTATCTGCTTATGGTCGGACATGGGTTCGAATCGCTTGGAAACCTGTCGCAGGAAATCCACAATGTCGCCTTCTGTCAAGTTAAGTTTCACGCGTCCGTCTTCCAACTTGCGGAAGTCGAGCAATTGGTTCACCATGTCCAGAAGATGGTTGGCATTGCGTTGCATGAGTCCCAGCTGTTCCTTCTGAGAGGGGTCTTTGACGGTAGCCATCAGTTTCTCCAGCGGGCCGAGGATGAGTGTGAGCGGGGTGCGCAGCTCGTGGCTCACGTTGGTGTAGAACTGCGTCTTCATGCGGTTCACCTCTTCGTCGTGGCTCAACTGTTGGCTCATTTGGGCCAGGCGTTCTTTGGTTCGGACACGATTGATTGACCACCGCCACATGAGAGCGAGGAAGGTAAGGAAGAGCAATATATAGAACAGGTATGCCCACCACGTCTGCCAAACGGGAGGCGTGATGTTGATTTTCATGATTTCTTCCTTTCCGTCGCGTTGTCCGATTTCGTCGGACGACTTGACGTGAAGCACATATTTGCCCGGATTGAGGTTGGTGAATGTCAGGGTTCTGGCTCCGACGGGCAGTGCCATCCATTCGTTCGAAAAACCTTCGAGTTTGTACTTGAAGCGGTTTCGTCCGGGTTTGGCATACTGATTGGCGGCCAAGAAGATGGAAATGACCTTGTCGTTGTGGGTCAGATTGACCGCGCGCGTCTCGTTGATATCGCCGCTCAAGTATTTGTCCATCACTCTGACAGCCGCAAAGAACACATCGCTGGCTGCGCTGTCCTGCTTGACTTTGTCCGGATTGAAAACGTCGATGCCGTTGATGCCGCCGGCTACGATGCGTCCGTCGGAGAGACATTTCATCGAGCGCTGGTTGAATTCCGAATTCAACAGACCCACGGTCTCGCCGTAGGAGATAACCTCATAATCCCAAGATGTGGGATAATAGGCGCCGGAAGCTTCTGTGTGGGGTGTCAACGCCACTTGCTTGACGGTGCGCTGGGTGGACAGCCAAATCATGTTGTTCTTGTCTTCGGCAATGCTCAGACCCTGAGGAATCTGGTTGACAAAGACTTTCACGGAGTGGTGCTGTTCTTCATAGACACCGGCACCGCCGTTGGCTGCTATCCACAAGAGACCTCTCGAGTCATACATGATCTGGTTGATGCCTTTTAGGCTGGAGGGGAGGTCCCCCGGGTTGTCGTAGCCGTTGGGCAACACGTGCTCCACCTGAAGATCCGTGTATTTCTTCGTTTCGGTATCCAAAAGACCTACGCCGGTGGAAGCGAAGCCGATGGCCAGGGTGCGCCCGTCGGGCGAGAGGGCAAGGGATGTCAGGTAGTCGTTGGGCAGGGTTCCGTTGGCGCTGTTGTAGGTCGTGAACTTTCCGGTCTGGATGTCCAGATATTGCAAACCGCCGCCGAGGGTAGCCACCCAAAGGTTGCCGTTGCGGTCTTCACAGGTGGCCCAGACATTGGCATTGGCTGCCTGTTCATCGGTGGCGGGAGCCCCGTTGAGAGGACCTGTCCAATGTTTGATGCGTCCTTTTTCCACACCGTAAATGCCGCCCATGAAGGTGGAGGCGTAGAGATTGCCGGCAGAGGTTTGGGTGAGACCCACAATGGGATGGTTTTCGGTGGCATCGGCTTGTGCAAAGGGCTCGGCTTCACCGTTTTCGAGATTCCAGCGAATGATGCCTTTGCCGTTGGTGCCAAGCCACAGATGCGCGGAATCGGCCTCTTCGATGCAAGTGATGTCCTGCAGCCGATACATTTCCTGTCCCGTGGGGCGGGCATAGCAGCAGGAAACGCCGTTTTTGTAACTGCCGACCCACATCACGCCCTCTTGGTCCAAGTACAAGGACTGAATGGTGTTGTGGGCAATGGTCTGGGTGTTTGTCTCGTCGTGCTGGAGCCGGGTGATGGAACCGGTGCGTTTGTCATACACATCGATGCCTGTGGCGTCTGTACCTATCCAAATGTTGCCGTCGGCATCTTCGGCAATGGTGTGGATGATGACATCGGAACGGTTCCAGGGGGCAGCCATCTCGTCCATGAATTTCCGGGACTGCAAGTCATATACGTGCAGTCCTTTCATGCTGTAAATCCAAATGAGATCCTGACTGTCCACAAATGTGGCATAGTCATTCAACCCGCTGTCTTTCAAGTCGTCAAGTCGCCACAGGGGGCGCAGCTCTACGGCATCGATGAGATATTGTTGCCCATTGGCGTAGGAGAGCAACACGCCTTCTTTGCAGTCGGAGATGCTCTTCAGGGCAATTCCTTCGGGGAACAATTCCTGTTTGATGAGCCGGGCGTTCTTGCCGCCGGCTTCCACGGCCCAAAGACCTTCCGAGGGGGTGTGAATCCACGTACGGCCGGTTTTCTCGGAGTGGTGAACGAAATCCGGTACATCGCGACTGCCGATGCGTAACATCACCTGCCGGCACTTGGAATCGAATTTGCCGGTCTTCCGATCCATGATGGAGTACCCGAGGTCGGTCTTTACCCACAGAGAGCCTGTCTCGGGAATCTCCTGAAGCCCGGTCACGAGGTTGCCCGGCAGGGACGTAGTGTCGGAGGCTTGGCTTTGATAGTTTACAACGGTGTAGCCGTCATAACGTTCCAGGCCGGTGGATGTGCCGAACCATACGAAGCCGCGCGAGTCGCGCTGGATGGCCAAAACAGCTCCTCCGGACAGTCCGTTGTTGACACCCAACCGATGGAAGGTGTAATGGTGTGGTGAGGCCCATGCCGTCATGAAAGCAAGGCCGGCCAGAGCAGTCAAATATTTTTTCATCAAAAGGTTCATATCTTTTTAAGGTAAAATGCCGATGCGAAGATACGGAAAAAAAGCGAATTAAACAAACTTTGCCCCGATTTTTTAACAAAAATGCCTTGCAAAAGCCATCCTTGGCCAAGAAAAGTGCTTTTTTTGAGAAAAATATTGCAAAAAATTTGGAAATCTCATTTAAAAACGCTATCTTTGCACTCGCAAAATTGAAAGTTTGCAATTCAACCGTTCTTCGGAAAGATGCTCGAGTGGTTGAAGAGGCCCGCCTGGAAAGCGAGTAAACGCCAAAAGCGTTTCAGGGGTTCGAATCCCCTTCTTTCCGCCAAAAGCCAGCGCTCATCGGAGTGCCGGCTTTTTTTAGTTCCCTGCAAGTCCCTTTGACGGAACTTGACCGGTTATGCCATGGGTTTTGTTTTGGCGGCAAGCCACATTCTGTCGCTTTCGTTCAAGTGGGGCGACAATTCGCCATATACCATATTATTATAGTCGTCAATCCAGTGCCGCTCTTCGTCAGTGATGAGTTCGCGCAAGAGGGGGGCGGTGTCTATCCAACAGAGCGTCAGCGTTTCGAACTTGAGATAGCCCGGGCAAAACGGAACCACTTGGATGCAGTTCTCGTGGCGTACGCCGTGCGAACCTTCCACATACATGGCCGGCTCGTTGCTGATGACCATGCCTTCCATCAGCGGCTGCGGATTGTGTTCCATGCGCACACTCTGCGGCCCTTCGTGACAACAGAGGTAGTGACCCACGCCGTGGCTCGTTCCGTGGAGAAAGGTTTTCCCTTCCCGCCACAAGTCCATTCGGGCCAAAGCGTCCAGCTGGTCTCCACGCGTCCCCTCGGGAAAACAGGCGGTGGCCAGACGGATGTGTCCTTTGAGGACGAGCGTATAGTCCCGTTTCTCCTCGTCGGTCAGCGTCCCCACGGGGATGGTTCGCGTGATGTCGGTCGTGCCGTCCAGATATTGTCCGCCCGTGTCGATGAGCAGGAGGCCGTTGCCGGAAATCGGAACATTCGATGCTTCTGTCGGGAAGTAATGGGGCAGGGCCGCATGTTCGCGCCAGGCCACTATGGCATCGAAACTTTCGTCGCGGTAGCCTTCCTGTTCGCGCCGGAACTCTTTGAGTTTCTCCACACAATCCAATTCGGTCACCTCGTTGTCGATGACAATGTTTCCTTCGTTGCCCATCGTGAATTCCGAAGGACGGTTCAGCCGGTCGTCCAGCCAATGGTAGAATCGCGTCAGGGCGATGCCGTCTTTGCGCATGGCCAGCCGTTCGCCTTCGCTCTCCACTTCGTTCTTGAGGGCTTTCATCAGGGTCACGGGATTCCCGGTGCGGATAACTTTGGCTGACGATTGGGTCAGGGCTTGGTCCACTTCAATCGTAATCTCCGCAGGATCGACGCAGAGACTGTATTTCTTGCCCAAGCCTTGCAGTACGGAGAAGAAATTCCGGTAGGGCTTCACCTTCACGCCGTCCATTTGGAGGCATTGCATCACCTGCTTGCTGAGTTTTTTGCGGCTCACGAACAGGGTATTCCCAAATTCCGTGATGAGGGCATAGCTTACGAATACGGGGGTGCAGTGAATGTCGTTGCCTCTGAGGTTCAGTGCCCATGCGATGTCGTCCAGCCGTGTTAGGACCAGCGCATTGGCCTGACGGCTCCGAAGTGCTTCCATGATGCGCCCGAGCCGCGCCTTCGTCGTCTCGCCGGAATGACGGTCGGAATAGATTTCCACGGGCTCTTGAGGCAACGCCGGACGGTCAGCCCAGATTTTGTCCCACGGCTGCAAGTCCACGGTTTTGTACCCGATGGAAGCAAGAGCCTCGGCAAAGTCTGTGGTGAGGACGCTTCCGTCTATACCGATGTTCACTGTCCCCATTTTCAGCTGATTCTGTTCGTCGAGCCAACTGAGCGGAGTGCCTTCGCCGGGCACTTTGAGCTTTTTGAGCGTATAGGGAGAGCCTGCAAGTTCACGGGCACCGGAGATGAAGAAGCGCGAGTCGGTCCAGAGCAGGGCTTCGTCTCGCGATACCACAATCTGCGCAGTGTCGCCCGTGAAGCCGGTCAGCCATTCCACCGTTTTCCAATGCCGGGGCATATATTCGTCGCCGTGCGGATCTCCGTTGGTGAGGTAATAATAGTCCACGCCCGCTTTGGACATGGCTTTCCTCAATTGCCGGAGTCGAGCTGTTCGTTCGTTCATTTTTTTTGAAAATTGTTTGGCAAATATGGCAAAAAATGACGAAATGACCAAATAATCGGGCCGAAATCTTTAAAAAGAGGACAAAATATTTTGAAATTTCGGAAATTTTCATCATCTTTGCACTCGCTTTGCGGAAAATCCGCAGCAGACGAGCACCACCGGATCGAGGCTAAAGGAGATGTGAAAAGAGGTCCGGCGCTCCGATTATATTTAACCAAAGCCGTACAGACAGTATGATTATTGTACCCGTTAAAGAAGGTGACAACATTGAAAAGTGTCTCAAGCGCTACAAGCGCAAGTATGACAAGACCGGCGTGCAGAAGGAACTCCGTTCCCGCCAGCAGTTCAACGCTCCTTGTGACGTTCGCCGCAAGAAGATGGAACGCGCCATCTATGTGCAGCACCTTCGTGAGCAGAGCGCTGAATAATTGATTCGGCCTCAGCCGACGAACAGCTTTAGGGGGAAATCTCGTCCCGTCGGACGATGTTTCCCCCTTTTTTACCAAGTTTGCAATTTTCAGAAACACCATTATATTCCTTATAAATCAACAGACAATGCACAAATTTCTGTCTTTCCTATTGGCTTGGGTCATGGCATACGCCCTGGTGGCCGCAAAAGCCCGAACCCCCGAGTGGCTTGACCCCAATGTAAATCAAATCAACCGCGAAGCCCGTCACGCAGCCTTCTTCGGCTTCGAAGACAGGGACAAGGCCGTTACGTTCGACAAAACGCAGTCCGCCCGCTATCTTTCGATGGAGGGAATGTGGCGATTCTGTTTCGCCAAAGACCACAACGATGCGCCCGAGGGTTTTTGGAAACCGGGCTATGATGATTCGCAGTGGGTGGATTTTCCGGTTCCCGGACTTTTCGAAATGAACGGCTACGGCGACCGTATCTACCGCAACATCGGTTATGCATG
Organism: uncultured Bacteroidales bacterium; assembly: GCA_937899265.1. Classification (GTDB taxonomy): domain Bacteria; phylum Bacteroidota; class Bacteroidia; order Bacteroidales; family UBA3663; genus Liminaster. The sequence continues at coordinate 9,009 of CALBPV010000062.1, read as the reverse complement.
GAGCACCCAGTTCGCCTCCAATCCCCCTTATGTCGAGGAGAAAAACAACTACACCGGTTCCTATCGTCGCACCTTCCGCGTGCCCGATGCTTGGAAAGACGGGGAAGTCGTCTTCTATGTCGGCTCGGCTACAAGCAATCTCAAGGTGTGGGTCAACGGCCAATTCGTCGGATATTCCGAGGATTCCAAAGTGGCCGCTGAGTTCAATGTCACGAAATATCTCAAGCCGGGCGAAAATACCATAGCCATGCAGGTGATGAGGTGGTGCGACGGTTCTTATCTCGAAGACCAGGATTTCTGGCGTTTCACAGGCATTGCCCGCGAGGTGTTCCTCTATAGTCGTCCCCGCCGTCATGTCGAGGATATTTACGTCACCACACAGCGCGAAGCCGGCTCCGACAACTGGAGTCTCGATGTGCAGGTCCTGACCGGCGGGAAAGCCGGTGCCCCCATTCGTTTCTTCCTGGCTCCGTTCACGGATGCCCTCGCAGGCTCGGTGGCTGACGAAAAAGAACTGTTCCCCGAAGGGGCTTCTTCTCCGGTGACTGTGGACCGAAACGGAGTCGGACACCTCCGCTGCACCGTTCTCTCTCCCCAATGCTGGTCGGCAGAGACCCCCGCACTCTATCGTCTGCTGGTGCAGGCGGGGGAGGAGATGGTTCCCCTGCGTGTAGGGTTCCGCGAGGTCAAAGTGGAAGACCGTCAGCTCAAGGTCAACGGACGACCGATTCTCATCAAGGGCGTCAACCGTCACGAACTGTCTCCCACGGGCGGCTATTGCGTTACGCCGGAGGAGATGAAAAACGATATCCGTGTGATGAAAGAACTGAATGTCAATGCCGTGCGAACCTGCCACTATCCGGACGATCCGCGTTGGTATGAGCTTTGCGACATCTATGGCCTTTACGTCACCGCCGAGGCCAACATCGAGAGCCACGGCATGGGATTCAAGGAGAAAACACTCGCCCGGAATCCGCTCTACAAGCTGGCCCACATGGAACGCGATCAGGCCAACGTGCGTACGTTCAAAAACCATGCCTCCATCATTGTTTGGAGCTTGGGCAACGAGGCCGGTTACGGAGAGAATTTCGAACAGTGCTACGATTGGATTCGCAGCTACGAGCCCACGCGCCCCATCCAGTACGAACCCGCCGGACAAAACGGCAAAACCGACATCTTCTGTCCGATGTATTACGGCTACGACAATTGTGAGAAATATGCCCGGGGAGAGAATCCCCGTCCGCTGATTCAGTGCGAGTATGCCCACGCCATGGGCAATTCCTTGGGCGGATTCAAAGAATACTGGGAACTGGTGCGCAAATATCCGGCCTATCAGGGCGGCTACATTTGGGATTTTGTTGACCAGGGTCTTGCGGATACCAGCCGTGTCACCGGCAAGCCTGTTTGGACCTACGGCGGAGACTACGGACGCTATCCGGCTTCGGATTACAATTTCAACTGCAACGGTGTCGTGACTCCCGACCGCGCCATCACGCCTCAGTCCAAGGAAGTACAGTATTATTACCAGAACATTTGGACTGAAGCCTCCCTCGGCGACCTCCGCAAGGGCTGCTTCAGCGTCTATAACGAATACTTCTTCAAGCCGCTGGAGAATCGCAAGATGATAGCCACGCTGCTCGTCGAGGGCCATCCGGTCAGCGCGACTGCCGTTCCGGTTCCCACGGTGGCACCCCGGCAGCGTGTGGCTGTCGAAAGTCCCGCTTTGGCCGAGGCCGTTACTTCGGTTTTGCAGGACAACCCCGACAAGGAGGTGACGCTCGTCATGGCCTGCGGCACCGAGGCCCGTCAGGAATTTGTGCTCCGTGACCGTTTCTCGCGCGTTCCCATGCGGCCAACCGTTCAAAAGCCTCTCTGGGCCGATTCGACGCTCTCCTATTACTCGCTGTCCGCCGCCGGAATGACAGTGACTTGGGGACGACGGAGCGGTTGGATAGAATATCTCGACAAGGAGAATTGTCCGATGTTGTACGACCGCACCTCCATTACGCCCGATTTCTGGCGTGCCCCCACAGACAATGACTACGGAGCACGCATCCAACAGAAGAGTTGGGCTTGGCGCAATCCGAAGATGGAACTCAAATCCATCACGTGCCGTCCCGACAAGGGCGAAGTCTTCACCGTCCACAACCTGCCGGAACTGAATGCCCAACTCTCTGTGACCTATACGCTGAGAGAAGACGGAAGCCTCTTGGTGGAGGAAAAACTCATGGCCGATTCCGCCGCAAAAGACATGCCGCAGCTGTTGCGTTTCGGCATGAAATGGCAGATGTCCGCTCCTTATATTAATAATGTGTATTACGGACGAGGCCCGGAGGAGAACTATATCGACCGGCATGCCAACCAGTTCCTGGGAACGTACCGCCTCAAGACATCCGACGCCTACTGGCCTTACGTCCGTCCGCAGGAGAGCGGCAACCATACCGATGTGCGCTGGTGGCGCCTGGAAAGCGACAGCTCCGCAATGGCTTTGCCCCCCCTCACGGTCGAAGCGTTCAATGCCCCGCTCAACGTGCAGGCTTTGCCTTTCCTCACCGACGACATCGACGACGGATACATCAAGGAGAAACCCTGCGGCCATCACAGCGGCGATCTCACGCCCCGTCCCTACACTGTAGTCCATGTGGCTTCCCGAATGATGGGACTGGGATGCATCAACAGCTGGGGTGCTTGGCCGCGCAGCGAGTACCGAATGCCTTACGGCAATTACGAACTGCGCTTCGTGATACGCTGACCCTCTTACAACAAAAGCCTCGCTTGCAAGCGAGGCTTTTGTTTTGCGGGTCGGGAAAACGGGGAGGAGGCGCTTATTTGTGCCCGAGTTCTTCCACAAAGGTGTCGATATAGCGTTGACGCATCTCGGCGTCTATTTCGGCAATGTTGATGAGGATGCCGCTCTCTTCCACATCGCCGAACTCGTCGTTGATGGCAGTCCCGAACATGCGCATCGTGGGACTCAGCAACATGTAGGCATTCACAAGGGGCGGGATGTTGTAACCCAGTTTGCGAACTTCGCCGTTCAGGATTTTATAGTCCTCGCGGAATGTTTTGCCGCTAAAGAGCACCTCCATGGCGGCTACGTCTGTGCCTGTCTCAAGCGGATGGAAGGGGCGCACGAGATTCTCATTGTCGGGGAAATACTTCGAGAGGAAATACAGTATCATGTTGCGTCCCTTCTTGGGATAGGACGGGTACATCGTGAATTTGCCGTAGTAATAACGTACGTCGGGGAAAATACAGGCCAGGGCTCCCAGTCCGTCCCAAAGGTTGTCAAGGGTGAAGAGAGACCGGGCTCCGGCACGCGAACTCTGGTATTCCACCGTCACGAACGAACGTCCCAATTCAAGCGTGAAGGGAAGGTAGTCCGTGAGGAATTCCTGCGAGAATTCAAACATGTGGCTCGTGGCCAAAACGGGTGCTCCGTGCTGGTCCATGCGAACGTGGGGACCGAAAATAAACCGGTAGCCGCCCAGAATGGACTCTTCGCGGGGATCCCACACGATGAGCTGCCAATAGGGGTCGTCCATCGTGTCGTAGAAGTCAATGTCCATGTTGAGACCTGTGCCGCCGCCCGCTTCACGGAAGGCGATTTCGCGCAGACGCCCTACCTCCTGCATCAGCATCGGACACTGATGGGCAGTGAATATATAAATCTCGTTGCTCGCTTTGCGCGAATGGCGCAAAAGCTGTGCCCGTTGCAAATCCTGCAAGAGCATCGGTTTCGGAACCGGGGCTATAATCGGTTGAGTCATACTCTTTGTTATATGTCGTTGTCGTTTCTCCAGTCTCTCTTCTTCCGGGACGAAAGAGTGGCTACTGTTTTCCTCCCACTTCGTAGCACCGCCGGCGGAGCCATTGTGCCCATTCGTTCGGTGTCTTCGTGTCGTCGAAGGTTTGCCAGGGGATGGGCTGCCCGATGTGGATGGTGTACGTTTTGTTCCTGGCCGTGCGCATCATCTGGCGGGGAAGGAGCGGCAGCCCGATGTTGAACTTCATGCCTAACTTCCGGCGCAGCCATTCCAAGCCGTAGAAGACGGCCGAGTTGCGGCCTTCGAAATGCATGGGCACGATGTCCCGCTCGTACTCTATGGCCTGCGTGATGACAGACTTCTTCCACGGAACGTCCTGAATCTTGCCGTCTATCCACCGCGAACAGAATCCGGCGGGGAAACTGAGAATTTGCGTGTCCTCACTTTCGAAGGCCGACTGTATGGCTTCCATGTCCTCGCGCTTCTGTTTGCCTAAGGTGTTGACCGGAAGGAAAACGCTTTGCAGCGGTTCTATGTACATCAAAAGGTCATTGACAATGACTTTGAATTTCGGATACTTCTTGCCGAAGATTTTGATGTAGGATATGCCGTCGAAAGCTCCCAGCGGATGGTTCGAGACCAACACGAAACGCCCCGTGTCCGGCAGATTCTCCATGCCGTGGATTTTGTAACCCGTGTTCAGCTCTCGGGTCATCATGTCGGCAAATTCCTGCCCTTTTATGGCGTCGCCTGCCTTGATGAGGATTTTGTTCATGTCCTTTTGGCAGATGAGCCATTCGGCCAGCGCAAAGACCCACGACGGAACTTTCTCGGCCTGACGGGGAAACTTGCTGCGCACGGCGGCGCGTATGTCTATCAGTTTTGCCATACGGGAATGCCCTTCACCCATGTGGTGAGGATTTGGTGGTGAAACTCTTCGCCTTCCCAGGGAGACCAGCCGCACTTGGACAGGATGGTCGAACGCTCCACCTCGGTTTTGGCATGGGGGTCGATGAGCACAAAGTCAGCCGACATGCCTTCGCGGATGGCTCCCCGGTCCCAGAGTTTGTATCTCTTGGCGGGATTTTCGCACATCAGACGCACAATGTCGGGCAGGGTCAGGATGCCGTGATTCATCATTTCCAACATCACCAACAGCGAATACTGCACCGACGGCATGCCGGATGCCGCTTTCAGGGCTCCGCCTTTCTTCTCGCTGAGGAGGTGCGGAGCGTGGTCCGTTGCCACAATGTCTATCGTGCCGTCTGTCAGCCCGTGACGCAAGGCCGTGCGGTCGGCCAACGTTTTGATGGCAGGATTGACCTTGATTAGCGAACCCTGTATTTTGTAGTCGTCGGCCGAGAACCAAAGGTGCCCTACGCAGGCTTCTGCCGTGAGAAGGGCGTGGGCTTGCTTTTTCTCTTCCTTGACGCGACGTATCAGGTCTAATTCCGAAGCGGTCGTGACGTGGCAGATATGCAGATTGCCGCCCGCTGTCTCGAAAGCCCGCAGGGCATGCAACGTCGATTTCTGACAAGCCTGCGTGCTGCGTATCATGGGGTGGAACATGATGCCCAGGTCATCGCCGGGATGGATTCTCAGGAAATGTTCGCGGTTCCTGCGTATCAGGTCTTCGTCTTCGCTGTGTACGGCCACCACTTTGTCGGTGTGGGTGAGGAGATGCTTCAGTTTCTCCATGTCGTTCATCAGCATGCCGCCCGTCGAGGAACCCAAAAAGACTTTGTAGCCGCAAATCTCTTCTTCGGGAATGCGAAGCGCTTCCTCCAGATTGTCGTTGGTGATGCCGTAGAAGAACCCGTAGCGAACACAGCATTTTTTCTCAAAGAGTTCTTTCTTGGCGGCAAGAGCCTCGGGCGTTGTCGTGGTGGGAACCACATTGGGCATGTCCATCACCGTCGTTACTCCGCCGGCGGCTGCCGCCCGGCTTTCCGACTCTATGTCGGCTTTGTCGGTCAGACCCGGCTCACGGAAATGTACGTGGTCGTCTATCACTCCCGGCAAGAGCCAAAGCTTGGCCGGCGTGACGGCTACCGTGGGGCGGATGCCCACAATCACGCCTTCTTTTACCTTGATGTCAACGGCTTTCAGTCCGCCGTCCATGTAGGCGCGCACGTTGTACAACTGGAAACTGTTTTCGATTTCCATAATTCTCTCCGGCTGTATCGGGTCAGAGTTTCGGATAGACGCGGCTCCAACTGCCCACCTTCAGCTTGATGACACCGAAGACGGCTTCACTGAAGATGCCGCCGCTCATCTTGGACGTGCCAAGTACGCGGTTGGTGAAGATGATGGGCACTTCTTCAATCTTGGCTCCCATCATCGATGCCGTAAACTTCATCTCAATCTGGAAGGCATAGCCCTTGAACTGTATTTTGTCCAATTCCATCTTGGAAAGCAGACGGCGGGTGTAGCACACAAAACCTGCCGTCGAATCGTGCACTTTTATGCCGGTGACGAACCGCACATAGACGGAGGCGTAGTACGACATCAATACGCGCCCCATGGGCCAGTTGACAACATTGACACCGGTCACATAACGCGAACCGATGGCCAAATCTGCCCCTCTCTCGGCACAGGCGGCACGCAGCCGCAACAGGTCGTCGGGATTGTGGCTGAAGTCGGCATCCATCTCGAAGATGTACTCGTAGTCATGTTTCAAAGCCCATCGGAATCCCGCAATATAGGCCGTGCCGAGGCCTTGTTTGCCTTGGCGTTCGATGATGTGCAGCCTGTCGGGGAATTCCTCCATCAGGGTCTTCACTATCCCGGCCGTGCCGTCCGGCGAACCGTCGTCAATGATGAGAATTTCGAAGGGCTGGGGGAGTTTGAACACATAGCGTATGATGTTCTCGATATTCTCCTTCTCGTTGTAGGTGGGGATGATGACCAGCGAGTCGCTGTGGACGGGTTCTTCGGAGGGAGCCTCAACGTTCCCGGCGGTATCGTCCCCGGGAACTTCGGCGGTTTCTTCGCCCGTCGGTTCGACCTTCGGCATGGGCATGCTGAAAGGGTCGTTGTTGGGTATGCTGACTGCAATTGCCATAGATATGTCTTGTAGCGATAACTTGTTTTAAGTGAGCGTCGTATGCGCGTTTGAAATGCGCGCAAAGATAGCGTTTTTTTTTGAAACGTCCGATGTTTTGCCTCAAAAAAATGCTTTTGCCCCGACAGAATGACGCAAAGCGGTAAGTGGAGTGTGCAAAAACGGAGGCTGTCCCGGGAATTTTGAACTTCCATTCGGCAGGGGCAATTTCTCAAAATCTTCCCAAAGCCTTGATTTCGAGGTTCCGATATTCCTTCTGCTTCTTTTCGAGCAGGAGAACGAGGTTTTTCTCCTGAAATTCCAAGTCGAGAATCGTCTGCCGCATCGCGCTGCGTTGGCTCGGCGAGGCTTCGTGATAGCGAACCCTCAAGTCGTCGAGCTCTTTCCTTACGGTGGAAAGACGTTCGCTGATGCTGAGCGACAGCGTATATGCCTCCATGGCTTTCGGCGAGGAGAAGTCGGCTTCCGAGTGATGGACAAGGTCATCCGTGATGGGGATGTTGACGTTGTATGTCTTTTTGCGCTGTGCCGGACGGGAGGCGAGACATTCGTTCACAAGGTCGGCATATCCTGCCGAATCGCGCCACGACTGTGCCAGACTGACGAGGCGCCCGCGCTCCGGCTGTGCACCCTCCAGATAGCCGGCTTCGTCGTCCGCCTTGTAGAGATAGACGGTCACCCAGCCCGGAGCTGCGTTGCGGTTCGTGGCCCACCACCCTACTTGATGTGTCTCGTCAATGCCGAGCGCAATGTCGTCAAACGGAGAATTGAGCGGCATGGGCAACCGTTCGGGTGCATACCAGTCCGTGTTGTCGGCAGCGCGACTGGTACTGTAAAGGTCCCAGCCGCCAAGCCCGTTGTCGTTCTTGGCCGCAAAAATCAACGTCTCGCCGTCCGAACGGAGGTAAGGATAGGATTTGGGACCGTCGAGGGGGATGTTCAGCGGATGCCATTCTTCCCAATCCTGATTGTTCAGCAGTCTCGATTCGTAAATCGTGTCGCCCTCGGCTCGGAGCTGGTAGTCTCCCAACGACGAGATGAAACATATCTCGCCCCCGATGGACGATACAAAACGTCCCGATTCCGGCCCTAACCGGAATTGCTGTACGAAAGATTCTTCGGGAAGACTTAGAGAGTCGAGGATGATGTAGTCACAGACGTGCTCCACGGCGTTTTGTCCCTGCTCGCAGCGGGCCAAAATGCTGTCGCAGCGCAGCGACCATTCACTCCCCTCTTTGCAGTATTTCTTTTTGTAGAGTGAGATAAGCTCTGCGGCTTCTTCGAATTGGTAAAGATGCTGCTTGGCTATTGCCAGATAATAAATGGCTCCGGAACGTCCCGCCTTTTGGGCGAATTGGAGGGGGGCAACGGCCTCGGCATAGTTGCCCGTCAGACACAGACACTGCCCGTAGAGTTTGGTCCAGTCTCCGTTTTTGCCATATTGTGGCTTGTCCATCACGCCGCGCATCACGACCAGCGCCTTTTGGTATTTGGCCGAATCAACCAAAGCCTTCACTTCCTGCAAAGAGGCCGCCGTCGAACTGACAAACCAAAGCGAGGCGATGACGGAAATAATATACTTGAGAGTTCTTTTCATCTGTGGATTTTATAAATCGACTCCTTTTAAATATATATAGCGGCTGCAAAGATAGCAAAAAATTGACAAAAACACAAATTTTTCTCTTCTTTTTGTCCGAAATCCGCTTTTTTTGGCAAAAAACTTTGCCGTTTGGAAAATTTACGTTATATTTGCAGCCGCTATGAGCCCCATTGGCTCCATTAGCCCCATCACCCCCATAACCCCCTCCCTATGATTCCGGCATCCGAGTTAATCATCAATGAAGACGGCAGCGTGTTCCATCTCCATCTTCGCCCCGAACAAGTGGCCGACAAACTGATTGTTTGCGGCGACCCCGGTCGCGTCACCATGATAGCGTCCTTTTTCGACAGCATCGAGTGTGAAGTGACCAGCCGCGAGTTCCATACAGTGACGGGAACCTTCTGGGGCAAACGCATCACGGCCCTCAGCCACGGCATCGGCCCCGACAACATCGATATCGTCATGACCGAACTCGATGCGCTCAAAAATGTCGATTTCCAAACGCGCGAAATCAAAACCCGGCACACCGCCCTCCAAATTGTCCGAATCGGCACTTGCGGAGGATTGCAGCCCGACTG
>CALBPV010000061.1 GCA_937899265.1 uncultured Bacteroidales bacterium | reverse complement strand
CACGAGGGCGAGGCGGGGTTCGGCCTTGAGGCGCGGATTGTCGATGCCGCAGGAGTCGTCACGCAAGGCCAGCGCAGCGGTTTTGAAGCCGTAGCGCTGCAGTTCTGCGGCACTGTCGGCCCAAGTCCACGGCACCAGGAAAACGGTACCCATCGAGACCCGTATTGAGCGACGGTTGAGCGGGTCGCACGAGGTGCGTGTCAAGACCACACCGTCCATGCCCAGCGCTGCTGCCGAGCGGAAGATAGCCCCGATATTGGTCGTGTCGGTCACACTGTCTATCACCACCAGCCGGGAGGCCGTGCGGCAGATTTCCCCGAGGTCGGGCGCGGGTTTGCGTCTCATGGCGCAGAGCACCCCGCGTGTGAGCGTATAGCCCGTGAGCGCCGCCAACGTCTCGCGGTCGCCGGTATAGACCGGAAGGTCCGACCCGCAGAGGGCGATGATGTCGGCGGCATCGCCCGTGATGTGACGCCGTTCGCAGAGCAGCGCCACCGCTTCATATCCGGCCCGCAGCGCCACACGTATCACCTTGGGGCTCTCGGCAATGAAGAGTCCGTACCCGCTGTTGTCTTTGACCTGTTTGAGTTGGGCTTCGGTAAGGTCGGCGAAGAGACGCACTTCGGGTTGATGGACGGAGGAAATTTCGAAAATCATGCCACAAAGATAGTGTAATTTTTCAAAATTAACGCCCCAAATCTTAAAAATATGTCATGAAATGCCGTTTTTCGGGCCTAAAATTTTGAGATATGAAGATTTTGTACTATCTTTGTCCCTTGAATCGTGCCCACTAAAATGAGAAAACGCAACAAGATTCTCCTCGGCGTACTGACAGCGCTTGCGGTAATCCTTGTCGGATTACCCGCCCTGCTCTATGTCCCGGCCATCCAACAATTGGCGTGCGACATTGCCGTAAATCAACTCAACGAGTCGAGTACGACGGCGGAGTATCAGGTGGGCAGCATCCACATCGGTTTCCCCCTTCGCCTGCGGGTGAGGGATGTGTTGGCCACCCGTCGGGAGAGCAATGACACCATCTTCAGTCTGGGTCTGCTGGAGACCGGCCTCGACGACATTCCCTTGGGCGGAAATTACTTCGGAGTGAAGAGGTTGGAAATCGAAGAAGCCGCCTTCCGCTTCCCGCGTCTCACAGAGTCGCTCACCCTCTTCGGCAACGTGGAGAAGCTGGAAATCAAGGATGTGCTCTACAACCCTGCGGGCGAACTGAAGGTGGGAGAGGTGCTGTTGCCCGAGCCCCGGGTGTTTGTGATGATACGCGAAACGGAACCCGACTCCACCAAGGAAGAATCGGACAACATGCTGCTGATAGCCGTCAATCACCTGAATCTCACCGACGGCAAAGTAGGGCTGGTGCTTGATACCGCACGCCAGGCTCCCGGAGCCTTCGACTACAATCACCTGCGTCTCGATTCGCTCTATATTGATGTGACAGACTTTGTGATGAACGGAAGTCTTATCCGAGCGACGCTCAACGGCATGATAGCCGTCGAGAAAAATTCAGGCATGCAGATAGACGAACTCCACACCGACTTCACAATGGACGGCAGCCAAATCACTGCCCGGGATTTCTATCTCCGTACGCCGGTCACCGAATTGGCAGGAGAGGTGGACATGAACTACAAATATTTCTCGGCACCCTATCCCGGCAATTTCAATGTCGAGTTGGAAGGTTACGTAGGTGCGGGAGACGTGAAAATGCACGTGATGCCCTATCTGCCCGACATGGCTCGCCATTGGCCGGCCAAGACCACCCGTCTCGATGTGCTGACGGATGCGGAGGGTGACACGGTGCGCCAGCTATATGCCCGTGTGGAGATGGAAGACCGTCTTTCGCTCAGCGTCCTGGGCTCGGCCATACATCCCTGGGCGGATTCCATCCGACGGGCGGATGTGGCTGTGGAAGGTGCGTTCACCGATGCCGACTGGGTGCTTTCGGCATACGTGGCCGACAGCAGCCACCGGGCCTATCGCATTCCCCGAGGCACAGCCTTGGAGGTCTCCTTCAAACAGGCCGGCGACTATCTGGCAGCCACCGCCCACATCGAAGAGAATCACCGTGTGACGGCCGATGTGGATGCATCCCTCCACCAGCGCGACCAAAGTTATATGGCCCGAGGACAGACCGCAGGGCTCAACATCGGGCAATGGGTTCCCTCGCTGACCATCGATAATCTGAATTCCAGCTTCACGGCCTCCGGCCGCAATTTCGACCTCCAAAGCAAATATGCCCGCCTGCAAGCCGAACTGACAGTGGACAGCCTCTACTACCGGCGTCAGGAGGAAGGATTTGCCAGACGGAACATTACCGTGCGCGACAGTTTGAAGGATATCCGTGCCGATGCCGAACTGCTCCACAATCAATATGCAGTCAGCGTAGAGAGTCACCACCCGTATCTTGACTTCGATGCCAACCTTGAGGGTCTCTATCGGAGGGATTCCATCACGTCGAAGGGGGGCATCGACCTGCGCAAGGCCGACCTGGCCAATCTGCCCACCAATCTTGCCGATGTAGGCACAATCGCGATGCGTATGGACATCGATGCAGCCTACGACTGGGACAACGACGCCAACGTCCATCTGTTGGTGGACAGCCTGTTCTACACCGACAAGGGCGAAACCGTTCCGCTCAAGGATATGCGGGTGGATTTCTACAGCTCTACCGACACAACCTACGCTCTCCTTGAGGGCGGAGATGCCCATGCCCTGATAGACATCAACAGCGGCGTGGGACAAATGAGCCGCACACTGAATCCCTTCCTCAACGAGTTCGACAGGGAGCTCCGCACGTTCCATCTCGACATGGATACGCTTCAGAAACTGCTGCCCCGCATCGATGCATATATTGACATGAAGCAGGACAATCCGTTCTATCCGCTCCTCAATTACTACGGGTGGGGCTTCGATGCCGTCAAAGCCCGTATCGTCAACCACGAAGAAATCAGCGTCGATGCCAATATCGACCAGTTGTGGGGCGACGGAGTGGATTTCGACACGGTACGCGTGAGCATCCGGCCCGTTGGGCAGGGAGAAGCCGGTTACGACTACGATGCCCATATCGTCTATATAGACCCCAAACCCAAGGACAGCTATTCGGCATACGCCCGCGGTGTGATACTGAAGGACAGTCTCACATTGGATGCCCGCTACATCAACGGTCGCAACGTGATACTGTATGACCTTTTTGCATCGCTGGCCATGGGAGGCGATACACTGACGCTCCACTTCGGTGAACATCCCGTAGTCTATGCCCAGCAGTTGGATATCAACCACGACAATTACGTGCGTCTCACCGACTTCCGCAACTCCAAAGTACGGGCGCCCGGCCTGTCAGCCCTGCTGATGTTGGAAGGTCCCAACGACCTCTTTCTCAATTTGCTGACCCAACCGCTGTCCACGGGCGGCAACCAAGTGAGTCTGGCTGTGCGTCATCTGGATCTTGGCTATCTGCGCGAGACGGTGAAGTGGGAACATCAGGCCGGAGGCATTCTCAATCTCGACTTCTCGGGTGTGGCTATCCCCGACAGTGTGGCCGGACAGTTGGACTTGGGCGTGGAGCGTCTGCAGTTCGGCGAGTGGAGTACCGACACGGTTCATCTCTCCGGTCAGTTCCGACAGGAGTTTCTCAACCATCCTTCGCGTTTGAACATCGACTCGCTCATAGCGCGCGGCGAGCTTCCCAAGCCCGACATAGAATCGGCTCTCACGGGTCTGCTCACCATCAACAATCAGGCTGTCCTCGATGTCGATTTCTACGAGCACGACAGCCTCCGTCTCGATGTCTCGGTCGAAGATTTTCCCCTCCCGATGGCCAATCCATTCATGCCGGCCAACATGCCGCTCGGAGGAGAAGCGTGGGGTGCCGTCCATGTGACTCAGACCCATGCCTCCCACTACACGCAGGAGGAAGGTGTGGAATCGCCCATGAACATCGCGGCAGAACTGTCACTGCGTGACGGCACGGTCTCCTATCTCGATGCGGGAGCAGTGCTGCGTCTGCCGACAGACACGCTTCGTATGACGGACAATTACATCGCCATACGCGACTGGCACATCATGGGAGCCAACAACGACCCTCTCGTGCTCAACGGGTTCATCGATATGCGGAAAGACTTAACCAATCCTTCGATGAGTCTCAGCCTGGAAGGCAACAATGTGGAGGTCTTCAATTCGAAACGCCGCAACAAGTCGCAGACCATCGCCGGACGTTTGCTCTCGCGCATCAATCTCCGTGTGGCCGGAGCGCTGTCGAAGCTGCGTGTTACGGGCAACGTCAACGTTCTCTCAGGCACGGCTCTGCAGTATTACCTCACGGACGACCCGCTCGCTTCGGTCAGCAAGACCGACGAGATGGTAGAGTTTGTGCGCTTCTCCCAGCTGGATGCCAAGAACCGCATCCAACGCAAGTACTTCGAGACAAAGGAGACGCTTGACGCGGGTACATCCATCGACCTCAAAATCAACATCGCCCGCGACACCAAAGTATATGTCAATATAGGCACACAGAACGACGACAACCTCAACATCACCGGCGGAGGCGACCTGCGCTTCGGCAGTTCCTCCGACGGCACACTCACGCTCAACGGCACCTACGAAGCCCACAGCGGCGAGTTGAAATACCGTCTGCCTGTGCTCCCCATCTCCAAGGATTTCAATGTCACCGACGGCTCTTCGGTCATCTTCTCGGGCGACATCGGGGAGCCGGAGCTCAACCTCACGGCATCGGAGGACGTGCGTTGTTCCATCAACGATGTTACCAGCGGTACGCGCGTAGTCAATTTCAAGGTTTATATCTATATCAAGGGCACGCTCGACCGCATGAGCATCGAGTTTGACTGCGCGGCTCCCGAGGATGCTTCCATGCAGACCCAGATCAGCGCCCTGACGGAGGAAGAACGCACCAAACAGGCCATCAACCTCCTTGTGACACAGACCTACACCGGTCCGGGAGCTTCGAGCAATGCCGGTCTTTCGACGGCCAATGCGGCCCTCAATTCCATCATCCAGCGTGAGGTCGAGTCCTTCATCAACAGCCAGAAACAGTTGAAGCATACCCAGGTATCCTTGGGCATCGACAACTATGAGACCAGCACGGGCAACAGTCGTACGGATTTCTCGGTCAAGGTGTCGCAGGGATTCTTTGACGACATGATGCGCGTCACCGTGGGCGGTCGTATGTCGTCGGGCAGCGACGAAGAAACGATGGGACGCCGCAGCGATGCTGTCATCAACGATGTCTCGGTCGATTGGATGTTGAAGAAAGACGGTTCGCACTATATCACCGTCTTCCGCAAGACCAATTTCGAGTCGGTGCTCGAAGGCGAGATTGTCGAGATGGGTGTGGGTTACGTGCGCCAGCGCGAGGCCGTGCGGTTCCGCGACCTTTTCATTTTCAACACCGAGGATCGCCGCAAGCGTTTGCTTGAGCGTCTCAAACTCCTTGAACAGGCCGAACATTCAGGTACGAACGCCGACAAAGAGAATCCGTAAAACTGTATATTCTATATATATGAGTGAACTTCACGTCAACCTTTTCAGCACGGTCAGGAGATACCGCCGGAGAGATAAGCACAGAGGCATTGCAGCCGTGCTGCTGTGGGTGGTGTGTGCCGTTTCGTGCAGCACAACCAAACACCTTCCGGAGGGCGAAATACTCTATAGCGGGGTGAAAGAAATCACTGTCACCAGCCACGACACTGTGCCGGCAGAGGTGTCAGATGCCGTGAAGGCTACGCTCGAAGTCAAGCCCAATGCGGCATTCCTGGGCAGCGCCTACAAGCGTTCGCCTTTCCCCTTCGGACTGTGGATGTACAACCTGCTCTACACCGAGAAGGAGACAGGCTTCCGCCATTGGCTTTGGACTCGTCTCAAGAGCGACCCCATCTTGCTATCTGAAGTCAACCCCGCCATCCGCTGTGAGGCGGCACGTATAGCAATGGCCGACGAGGGATATTTCGATGGCAGCATCGGTTGGGATACCGTTGCAGTGGCCAAACATCCGCGCGAGGCCAAAGTGAGCTATTGTGTCAATTATCCCCGGGCCAAATACATCACCGATGTGCGTTGGATTCCTACCGGTGTGGCCCGCGTTGACAGTCTCGTTGCCGCTTGGAAAGAGGCAAGTCTCCTTCGTGTGGGCGACCGCTATCGCGCTGTCAATCTCGAGGAAGAGCAGACACGTATCACCTCGCTGATGAAGGATGCCGGCTATTACCATTACAAATCGTCCTATATTCGCTATCTGGCCGACTCCACCCTTTCACGTCAGGGAATAGCGCTTCGCGTTCACATCGACAACAATGCCTTCGCCTCGCACGACACGTCCGGTGTTGTCGTCCGTCCCCTTCAGCCGGCCGTCATCGACAGCGTAAACTTCGACCTCGACATGGGTCTCGGATTCCCTTCGACCAAATTTGACACCCTCGATTTCATCACCGTCGGCTATCGCGGCCGCAAGGCGAGGGTCAAGAACCGCTATTTGCGCTCGCTCGTTCCCTTCCGCAAGGGCGATTTTTATCGTCCGGAACACGTCAGCCGCGTCAAGTCGAATGTGGCGCGGCTCAACACCTTCCGCTACAGCAGCGTCTCTTTTCTGCCCCTGCCTTCGTCCGATTCACTCAATCACCTCCTCATGGATGTTGACCTCACCTACGCCCTCCCGTGGCATTCGTCGGTAGAACTCAACGGAGTCTATAAGGACAACGAGCAGCTCGGTCCCGGCATCGAGTGGAGTGTGCAGCGTCGCAACCTTTTCGGGGGAGGAGAGCTGTTGAAAATGGACCTTACGGCTTCGCATGAGTGGAATACGGGCAGGAATGCCGACAATGAGAAGAACAATCTCCTCAACAGCTACGAATTCGGCATCAAAGCCTCTGTGGTTGTGCCCCGTCTTCAGTTCCCCCACTTCCATATCGACAGAGACTATCCGGTTTCGACCACCTATTCCGTGTCGGCCAACATCCAGCGACGCTCGGGCTATTTCCAGATGATGAAACTCGGGGGAGAAGTCAAGTATGATTTCTACACCAACGATGTTTCGAGCCATTCGTTCTCGCCCCTCAAGTTAAGCTATGTGCGTCTCATCGAAACCTCCTATTCCTTCGATACCATCGTTTATTTCAATCGTGTTCTGTCCCAAACTTTTGCCGACCAGTTCATCCCCAAGATGGAATATACCTATACGTTCGACAATCGCACCACGCGTCAGCAGGCAGCCTCCCAGCAATGGCTGCAAGTCACGGCGGCCGAGGCGGGCGGTATCATAGATGTGCTTATGGGATGGGTAGGCAAACGTCCTCAGGGCGAGCGGCAGTTGCTGTGGCAGCCCTTCTCCCAGTTCATCAAAGGAACGGTCGATTTCCGCAACTATTGGAAGATATCGTCCAACCTGACCCTCGCCACACGCGCCTTCGGAGGCATCGTCTGGGCATACGGCAATTCGTCCGTAGTACCCTTCTCCGAGCAGTTCTACATAGGTGGAGCCAACTCCCTGCGCGGCTTCTCCATCCGTTCGGTGGGACCCGGCGGTTTTGTGCGCGACGGAGATGCATACGGTTATATGGACCAGACGGGCGACATCAAACTGGAGGCCAATGTCGAACTCCGCTTCCCCTTGCTCGGTTCTCTCAACGGAGCGGTGTTTGCCGATGCCGGCAATGTATGGACATTCGATGAGGATGACTGGCGCGACAACGGCAAAATCTCGTCGGATTTCTTCTCCCAACTGGCCACCGATGTAGGTCTCGGTCTGAGATATGACCTCGGCATGCTCGTCGTCCGCCTTGACATGGGCATTCCGCTCCACGATCCCTCTCTGGGCAAAAATCCCTATTGCAATGTGGGCGGCAACTTCTTCTCGTCGTGCGGATATCATCTCGCCATCGGCTATCCTTTCTGAATCGAGATAGGAGTTGAAGGTTAAAAGTTCAAAGTTAAAAGTTCAAAGTTAAAAGTTCAAAGTTGAAAGTTAAAGAGAATCAAGAATTATGTTGGAAAAATTTCTCAAAATCTACACTGTCACGGTTGCAGTCATCATTCTTGCCTGTCTGGCCATTGGCCTCTGGTTCCTCTTCGGCACAGAGACTTCGGTCAAAGCCTACTATTTTCTCTTCATTGCCCTCTTGGCCTCCTTCATCCTTTTCGTCACACGCAAGATGGTCAAAAATATGATTCGGCAAAACAAACGTCTGCCGGGTAACCGAAAGAAACCAAGTGAAAATTGATGAGAAGAGACTGAGCATAATCAGGCTAAAGTCTGTCTGTCCGAATCGGATGGCCTCAAAATAGTTCCAGAAGCCTCCATCGTCGGACGATGACTCCAAAACGGGTTGTTGACGCCCATCGGTTATCGTAGGACCATAAAAAACTCCAAGCAGGGCTTGGAGCTATATGGGAGTCGCCAACGGCGGGATATTTAGGATGTATAATTTTAGAGGGAGAGGAGGAAGGATTCGGCTTTGTTTTGGAAAAGCTGATGACCGTGGGGATTGAGGTGGGCGGTGTCGTTGGGTCCCTGAAAATAGCGGCGACGGAAGGCTGGATCCCAGACATAGATGCCGCTGTGATGGGCTGCATCGAAGTAAGGGATGGCACGTGACTCCAGGACGCGGGTGAGGACGGAGTGCATCTCCCGGAATCCGGGACGTGGGACATTCCAGGGGGTGAACCAACAGATGCGGGCCGAGGGGTAACGGGCGATGAGGGAATCGACAAAGGCAGTGACATTCTCTTCGAACAACTGAAGCATCGAATCGCTGTAAGCTTTCTTCCTATCGGGGTTCCATGTCGCGGTATCGACATCCTCGGCAGCGGCGATGAGACTAGCATCGTTGTGGCCGGCCACGATGACCACATAGTCGGCATCCTTCTTCATCTCGGAGAATCGGTGAAGCATCGAGATGCCCCAGTTCTTGCGGTCGAAGGCAACACAATTGCCGTTGCGACCGTAGTTGTAATAGGACATGTGGTATTTTTGGGCCACACGCCAATGCCAGGTATCCTCGATGCGGCCGCGATGGTTGCGTACATAGCTGTCGCCGACGATGACCATCGTCTTGCCGTAGAGGGGCGATTGCCGCACCCAATCGCTCACGGCGGTGGTGGTATCGACGGGAGTGCAGGCATTGAGATAGTGCGGCTCGGCTTCAGTGCCGACAGATTGGGCTACAGACGGAAGGCAGACAACGGAAGAGGCGGTCAGGAGAGAAACGAAACGGAGGACAGTGCGGGTCATAGGACAGAGTTTAGAGTTATTTGCGTTCGGCAGCTTCGATGGCCTGGGCGATGTCGGCAATGAGGTCGTCGGCATCCTCGATACCCACGCTGAGGCGAATGAGGTCGGGAGCTATGCCGGCCGAAATCAGCTGTTCGTCGGAAAGCTGGCGATGGGTGTGGGAGGCGGGGTGAAGCACACATGAGTGGCAGTCGGCCACATGGGTAGCGATGAAGATGAGCTTCAGGTTGTCCATGAAACGGATGGAGAAGTCGCGTCCGCCCTTGAGACCGAAGGCCATGACACCGCAGGAACCGTTGGGGAGGTATTTCTGTTGCAAGGCGTGCTGCGGATCGTCCTCGAGATCGGGATAGGAAACCCAGGCCACATAGGGATTGTCGTGGAGGTAACGGGCTATCTTGAGGGCGTTCTTGCAGTGTTGGGGCATGCGGAGATGGAGGGTCTGAAGTCCGAGATTGAGGTAGAAGGCATTCTGAGGTGCCTGAATAGCACCGAGGTCACGCATGAGCTGCGAAACGAGCTTGGTGGTGTAGGCCATCTTGCCGAATTTCTTCGTATAGGTCAGTCCGTGGTAGGAGGGGTCGGGAGTGGTGAGTCCGGGGAATTTGTCGTTCTGCTCCCAGTCGAAGTTGCCCGAATCGACCACCACGCCGCCTACGGTGGTTCCGTGACCGTCCATGTATTTGGTGGTGGAGTGGGTTACGATGTCGGCACCCCACTCGAAGGGACGGCAGTTGATGGGGGTGGCGAAGGTGTTGTCCACGATGAGCGGCACTCCGTGGGCATGGGCGATGCGGGCAAATTTTTCGATGTCGAGCACCATGACCCCGGGATTGGAAATAGTCTCGCCGAAGAGGAGTTTGGTGTTGGGACGGAAGGCGCTGGAGATTTCCTCGTCAGAGGCATTCTGATCGACAAACGTCACCTCGATGCCGAGTTTGGGAAGGGTGGTTCCGAGGAGGTTGAAGGTTCCGCCGTAGATGGATTTGGCCGCAACGATGTGTCCGCCGGCCTCGCAGATGTTAAAGCAGGCAAAGAGATTGGCGGCCTGTCCGGAGGAGGTGAGCACAGCGCCCACGCCTCCTTCGAGGGCTGCGATGCGTGCAGCTACATGGTCGTTGGTGGGGTTCTGCAGACGGGTATAGAAATAGCCTTCGTCTTCGAGGTCGAAGAGCCGTGCCATCTGTTCGGAAGTTTCATAGCGGAATGTGGTGCTCTGGATGACGGGCATCTGTCGGGATTCGCCCTTGCCGGGTGTGTAGCCGGCCTGTACACAAAGAGTGGAAAGTTTCATGTTGTGGGATGTATTTAGTAATGTTTTGAATGTGAATTATTTTACCCAGTCGTCCGGGAAGGAGAGCGTTTCGAACTGTCCGCCCTTGCCGTCCAGAATGAAGTATGCCTTGAGCGAAGGAAGGGACTTCAGGACACGGAGCGCATCGGCAGAACCGAGCACCATGAACGCGGTGGCATAGGCATCGGCCGTCATGCAATCGGGGGCCTGAACCGTAGCCGAGAGAATGTCCTTCTGGACGGGATATCCAGTGTGGGGGTCGATGGTGTGGGCGTAACGCTGTCCGTCCTTCTCGTAGAAATTGCGGTAGTTGCCCGATGTGGCCAAACCGCCGAACGTGAGGTGGACCACGGCCTGAAGTTCACTGCCGGCCATGACATCCTCCTTGGGCTTGGCGATGCCGACTGTCCATTCCCTTCCCTTGTCGTTGAGACCCCGAACCACGACCTCGCCTCCGATTTCGACCATGAAATCGGAGATGCCTTTGCGTTCGAGAAATGCAGCCACCACATCGACAGCATAGCCTTTGGCGATGGACGAAGCATCGAGCACGGTCTCGGGCCGGAGTTTGCGGAGGTGGCCTGTGCTGTCGAGCGAAACGGTTCGGAAGCCTACGCCCGTCATCGCAGAATCCACAGCCCCGGGAGTCACGTCGGTTCGGTTTTTTAACCCGAAGCCCCACAAGTTGACCACAGGAGCCACCGTCATGTCGAACGCGCCGTCGGTGACCTCGGACACCCGCTGCCCCATCTCGAAGACCCGACGGAAATGGGCATTGGCCACACAGGAGGTGTCGTTGCGGTTGAACCGAGAGATGACACTGTTGGGGTTAAACATCGAGAGCGAATTATCGACTTCGGTGAAGAGTGCCGTGACGGAATCTTGCCAATCGGTCGGGTCGTTGTAGGTGATGTGGTAGAAAGTATTGAAAACCGTACCTTGCAGCCGCGTGTAATTCCGGTTGTCAGCTCCGGAACGCGAGCACCAGGATGTCAGGCCCAGAATGGCCAGAATGACAATCAGCAGGATAACGGATTTGGCACGTGTGGACATCAGGGAGGGGAATTAGAAAATGTCGTAGGAAATATTGAAAGTGAAGCCGATGTGGGATTTTGTGGTTCCGTAGCCCGGAACATAATAAGGATCGCCATTGGGGTTCTTCCCCTTGTTGACGAAAGTCTTGTACCAGATTTCCCAGCCCAGACTCCATTGTTTCCACACCTGCACATGAATGCCACCGCCTATCTCGAGCCAATGGCAGGTGAAGTCGAGCCCCGTGAGGTCGGTGGGGCCGAGAATTTCCCAATAGCCGTCGTTGAAAGTGAGATTGAGGATATCGGCTTTGAAAGACGAGAATCCGTAGCGGGCAAAAATCCAATAAAAGTCGTCGGGGCGAGTGTCGTTGTATTTGAAGTTGTAGCCAAAACCGGCCTTGAAGAAGAAGGAGGGATTGACCTTGTAGCTGTAGTAGGAATCTTCAGCCGTTTCGTTGCAATGGCCGATGCCCAAGACAAGCTGCGGCAGGAAGCGGTGGTGGAGGTCGAGCGTGGTGCGGATGGCATATTCTCCGTAGTCGTTGGCGAAAATCTCCATCACGGGACTGGACAGGTCGAAGGCTACTTCGAGGCCGTTGAGCAGGGGATAGCGATACGTCTGCCCCTCGGGCAGAGGCTCGGCTTTCCCGGCATCGGCGGACATTTCCTGCTGCGCCTCGCTACCGCGCGGAATGGAGCGTCCCTGAGCCGACGATGAGACCGAGGGAAGCCATCCTGCCAAGAGCAGCAGTGAGAGCAGCAGCGACTTAATAGGTGATGGAGACATTGACTTCATCGGTATTGGTGATTTCGTCTTTTTGGATGGAGGCGCTCCGAAGGAAGTGACGGGTCACGGAAACCTCCTTGAGCGTGAAGAAAACGGAGCAGCCGCAGTCCATGCTGAGGAAGAACGTGCGGGGTTGGTAGTGAATTGTGAGCGTGTCTTCGACCTGATAGGCGCTATCGGCACTGACCCTCATCTGGAGTCGGATTTGGGTGGCCGTCGTGTCGGGGCGGAGCACGAAGTACAGCTCTTCGGGCTCGGTTTCCTCCAGCATCAGCGTGTCGGAATAGCCTGTGGGAGAAGACTCGTCGAGCACGCCTTGCTGTCCGATACCCCAAGCGTAAACGGAAGTGATGCTATAGCCAGACACGGAGGTCAGCGAGGTGACGCAATGGGTCTCACGCGTCTGCTCACAGCCGTCGCTGCAAGCCGACCACACCACGCCGCCGGCAAGGAGCAAGAGGAGGATTGCGGGATTATATAACTTCTGCAACGTCATACTTATTGCGTTCGGGAGCATTGCGGGAAATCAGTTCGCCCACAAATCCGGCCAGGAAGAACTGCGAGCCCAGAATCATGCATGTGAGCGCGATATAGAACCAGGGGGAGTGGGCTATCAACATGGCCTGCGAACCGTTGTTGAGCGCCCAGAGTTTGTGGATGCCCAATCCTATGATGACGATGAAGCCAAGTATGAAGATGAACGAACCGACCAGACCGAAGAAATGCATCGGCTTGAGTCCGAACTTGTTGAGGAACCACAGGGTAATCAGGTCGAGATAGCCGTTGACGAAACGGTCGAGTCCGAACTTGGTGTGACCGTATTTGCGGGCTTGATGATGAACCACCTTCTCGGTAATTTTGCCGTAACCGGCATTCTTGGCCAAATAGGGGATGTAGCGGTGCATGTCGCCGTAGAGCTCGATATGCTTCACGACAGCATTCTTATATGCCTTGAGTCCGCAGTTGAAGTCGTGGAGGTTGTGGATACCCGACACAGCCCTTGCGGTGGCGTTGAAGAGTTTGGTGGGAATGGTTTTAGAGAGGGGGTCGTAGCGTTTCTTCTTCCAGCCCGACACCACATCGTACCCTTCTTGCTTGATGAGACGGTAGAGCTCGGGAATCTCGTCGGGCGAGTCCTGGAGGTCGGCATCCATAGTGATGACCACGTCGCCCTTGGCCAACGAGAAGCCGACCTGGAGTGCGGGCGACTTGCCGTGATTGGTTCTGAAGGACATCCCGTGCATGTCGGGATACTGTTCGTGGAGTTGTTTGATGACGTTCCAAGAATTGTCGGTTGAACCGTCGTTACAGAAAATCACTTCGTAAGAGAATCCGTTGGCTTTCATCACGCGGTCAATCCACGCAGCCAGTTCCGGAAGAGATTCGTCCTCGTTGTAGAGAGGAACGATTACAGAAATATCCATTATTCGGTTGTATTTGTTTTACGTTGAATCAAGAGTGAAATCGGAATCATGAGCAGGATGCCTATGAAAAGGTCGTTGGAAACCATTTGCACGGCAGCCTCGATAGCCGTAGGTACGGGAGCCTCTTTGAGGGTCTCGACGGCTTCGTTGAAGGGACGCAGCACAGACTGCATCTGGGAGCTCTGTGCGAGCATGGCCGCACTTTCTTCGTATTGGGCAATGGCGGCAGACTGCATCTCATAGAGATTTTCGGGGGCGATGAATTCATTGTAAAGATAGATCCACGCCGCCTCGACAAGAGCCGCAAACAGCATCATCTGAAGTCCGAAGAGCCAAGCCCGGAACCATCCGATGGTGCCCCCCATCACGTTGTCGCGCAGTTTTCTCATGCTGATGTAGAGCAGAATGGGCGTACCCAAAAGAAACGGCAACCGCAGCATCCCCATGAAGATATTGCCGGCCGACCAAACGGTGAGCATATACTCGAAGATGAAGTAAAGGCCTATCGGCAGAGCCGCCCGCATCAGAAAGTTGTTGATTCGGGTTCTCTGTTCCAATTGTTGTTGCAGGTCTGTTTGCATAGTTTCTATTGATGCTTTTTATCTTATTGAGATAGCAAAAAGAGCGTTTTGAAATGAAAAACGGCAGTTTTGACTATTTTTTTGTTCCAAAATTTGGTCATTTCGTCCAAAAGCGCTACTTTTGCAGTCGGGTAAGTGTCATACGGCATGCTCCCTCTAATCCCCCAGGGCTTGACCGCAGCAAGGGCGTGAGGTTGTAGCGGCGCGATATGGAGAGCTTACCCTTTTTTCATTTTAAATCCATACCCCATGCACATTTCCCATAATAGGCTGTAGTGAATGCCGACGAGTTGTTGTAGAGACCCAGAAACTCGGGGACGGTGACCGCCATACCCGACACATCCGTAAATTCTATCATGTTGTCGGAGCTTGTGCCGACTTTGAAGAAAGAACTGTGGAACTCACTGACGACAGCCTCCCGGAGGAGACTGAGGACAGCGTTGTCCTCGCCGCCGATGTAGCGGAGCAGGGCTCCCATGTCGTGGTAGAGGCCGGTGCGGTCGCTGGTGCTACCCATCCTACGTCCATAGCGCTGGATGGTGAAACGCAGAGTCTCGGCGTTCTCCTGCAGAGCCTGCAGAGCCTCGGGATGAGCGAGGCGCAAGTTTTTGTAACCTTCCAAAAGTGAAGGCATGGCGGAGGTGCGGATGACGGAGAAAGTGCCTCCGTTGTTCTTGTAGGTACCGTTCTCCCCATAGACATTCTCAAAGTCGGTGACCAGCGCGCGGAGGGCGGATTCGACTTCGGAGGTGGACTGGCATTCGGCCAGCGAAGGTACAAAGGTGTTGTAGGGCAGCCCGGCACCCATAATCTCATTGGACGAGCCGGCAATGTAGTCGGTCACGTTACGGAGTTCGTAGGCCACCTCAGCCGTTGCCATGTGGCAGGCATCGAAAAACATATAGTCGAAATGAACTCCCGTTGAGGCCAGCGCAGAGGCCAAATCGTCAGTTTCGAGATAGGAGGTTCCGTCGATACCGATGTAGGTGAGGGGCTTGATACCGGCTCCGGAGGCCGAATTCAGCTGATAGGAAAGATTGCCGGGTACCCAGGAGTCACCGTGGGACCACATCTCCAGACCCTTGACGGTGGAAGTGAAGGTGCGGTTGAATACAAAATCGACAACCCAAGCCACCTGGTCGGGGAGTGCAGAGTTAACTTCTTCGTCCCACACAAAAAGGGTGTCGCGGGAAACAGAGAGCCCATCGGAGGCGACTTTGAGATGGAAAAGTACGGGGTGTCCTTCTTCATTGTCCTTGTAGATGACAACATTCATCGGCTTGCCGGCATCAAGCAGTCCTCGGGATGCCGCCGAGATATTGGTCGGGGCATAGGAGGAGAGTGAATTGTCTCCCACTATATATATTAATAATGTGTGGTCGGCCGTCTGAACAGGAGTCGGTTCGACAGAACTGCTGCTATGGCAGCTCTGCAAGGAGAAAACTGCCAGACAGAAGAGCGAGGCAGAGACCCAGAAGTTTTGGATATCGGAAAGTTTACACATGAAATGACACATACTTATCACAATCGTGCTGTCTTACTGAGCAACAGAT
The DNA here is from genome assembly GCA_937899265.1 of uncultured Bacteroidales bacterium. Lineage (GTDB taxonomy): Bacteria > Bacteroidota > Bacteroidia > Bacteroidales > UBA3663 > Liminaster. The sequence goes on along the minus strand of CALBPV010000061.1, from coordinate 12,308 downwards.
GGTCGAGGGTGACCATGGCAGCCATCGCCTCGACAACGGGAACGGCACGGGGTAGGACACAGGGGTCGTGGCGTCCGCGAGCCTTCAGCACGGCAGGCTCCAAGTCTTTGTTGACTGTCTCCACTTCGCGCAGAAGGGTGGCCACAGGTTTGAAGGCACAACGGAAGTAGATATCCTGTCCGTTGGAGATACCTCCTTGGATGCCTCCGGAATGGTTGGCAGCGGTCATGATGCTGCCGTCGCGTACCACGAAGGTATCGAGCATCTCCGAGCCTCTCTTTCCGCAGTCGGCAAAGCCGAGACCATAGTCGAAACCCTTGCATGCATTAATGGAAAGCATCGCAGCTCCGAGGTCGGCATGCAGTTTGTTGCCGACAGGTTCGCCCACGCCGGCCGGAAGTCCTTGAATCACACCCGTAATGACCCCGCCTATGGTGTCTCCCTGAGCTTTGACCTCCCGAATCAGCGTTTCCATTCGGGCTGCCGTTTCGGTATCGGGGCAGCGCACGGCATTGTTTTCGGCATCGCCGAGGTTGTAGTCCAAATAGGTGCCGGGCAGGACGATGTCGCCCACCTGCGATGTGAACGCTGTAACGGTGATACCCCTCGTGCGGAGCGCCATTTTGGCCAAAGCTCCGCCTACTGCTCTCGACAGCGTCTCACGGGCAGAACTGCGTCCGCCGCCCCTGTGGTCGCGTATGCCGTACTTCATCGTGTAGGTGTAGTCGGCATGGGAGGGCCGGAAGAGGTCGCGCATGTTGTCGTAATCGGCACTGTGCTGGTTGCTGTTTCTCACCTCGAAGCCGATGGGTGTACCCGTAGATTTGCCCTCGAAGATACCCGAGAGCAATTCCACGCGGTCTTCCTCCTGTCGTCCCGTGGTGATGGCCGACTGTCCGGGACGCCTGCGAGCCATTTCCCGGGCGAGGAAGTCTTCATCGACGGGGATGCCGGCCGGCATCCCTTCGACAATACCTCCCACTGCAATGCCGTGGCTCTCGCCGAACGTCGTCAGGCGGAATATCTGTCCGAAACTGTTCATCGTTTATTTACTCTTGTCTTTCTTGTCACAGTTGCAATCTCCGTTGCATTCGCCCTTGCAGTCACCGCCACCGTTGCAATGACATTCGCCGCAACTTTCGCGCATATAGGCTTTCTTGTCCTCTTCATTGGGCTCACGCACTTCGACCACTTCGCCTCGGAAGCGCAACGTCATTCCGGCGAGGGGATGATTGAGGTCGCAAACCACCACCGAATCGTTGATTTCCTCGACAGTGGCCTCATAGACACCATCGGAAGCCTGGAGATTTATCACGTCGCCCTCTTTTATATTGGAGGGAAATTTGCCGTTTTTGTCGAGGAATTTCGAACGGGGAATGTTGAGGATGAGTTCGTCGCGCACTTCGCCGTAAGCCTCAGCCGGAGAGAGTTCGAAGTCGAACTTGTCGCCGGCGGATCGTCCTTCGAATTGGCGTTCGAAAGCGGGCAACACTGTCCCCATACCGAAGAGGAAAGAGAATGGCTCACGGCCTGCGGTATCTTCGATTTCCTCCACTTCTTCGGGGTCTTCATCATACCCCGTGAGTTTATAGTTTATGGCTACGAATTTGCCGGATTCTATTTTCATTTTTGTTATGCTGACTTTATCTGAAATTTTTATTTGCAGTTGGGACACCAGGGCTTCAACTGTTTGAAGAAGTCGTTGCCCTTGTCATCGACGAGGATGAAAGCCGGGAAATCTTCCACTTCGATTTTCCAGATGGCCTCCATTCCGAGTTCGGGATACTCGACACACTCGATGCTCTTGATGGAAGACTGGGAGAGCACTGCAGCCACACCACCGATGGTGCCGAGATAGAAGCCTCCGTGTTTCCGGCAGGCATCTGTCACGGTCTGAGTGCGGTTGCCTTTGGCAATCATAACGAGCGAAGCGCCGTGATCCTGGAATTCATCGACGTAGGGGTCCATTCTGTTGGCCGTAGTGGGACCCATCGATCCGCAGGGATATCCTTGGGGAGTCTTGGCGGGTCCGGCATAGAGAATGGGATGATTCTTGAAGTAGTCGGGCATTTCTTGGCCTGCATCGAGACGGGCTTTCAGCTTGGCGTGGGCGATGTCGCGGGCCACAATGATGGTTCCCTTGAGGTTCACGCGGGTCGATACGGGATATTTCGAGAGTTCCTGACGAACGTAGTCGATACCCTTGTCGAGGTCGATTTCAACACCTTTGGCACCCTCTCCGGGACGACGGTATTCCTCTGGGATGAGTTCCGACGGATTGTCATCCATCTTTTCGAGCCAGATACCGTCCTCGTTGATTTTGGCTTTGATGTTACGGTCGGCCGAGCAGCTCACACCCATACCGATGGGGCAGCTTGCGCCGTGTCGGGGCAGACGTACCACACGGATGTCGTGGGCCAGATATTTTCCGCCGAACTGTGCACCGAGACCAATCTTCTGAGCCTCTTTGAGGAGTTTTTCCTCGAGGTCTGTGTCGCGGAAAGCGCGGCCTGTTTCGTCGCCAGTGGTGGGCAGGTTGTCATAGTATTTGATGGAAGCCAGTTTGACGGTCAGCAGGTTCTTCTCGGCCGACGTACCGCCGATAACGAATGCGATGTGGTAGGGCGGACAGGCAGCAGTGCCCAGACTCTTCATCTTCTCTACGAGGAAGGGGAGGAGCGTACCCTCGTTCTGGATGGTGGCTTTCGTCATGGGGTAGAAATAGGTCTTGTTGGCCGAACCGCCACCCTTGGCTACCATCACGAAACGGTATTCAGCACCCTCGCAGGCTTCGATGTCGATTTGGGCGGGGAGGTTGCATCGGGTGTTTACCTCGTCATACATGTTGAGCGGAGCATTCTGCGAGTAACGCAGATTGTCGTTCACATAGGTGTTGAAAACACCGCGCGAGAGGGCTTCTTCGTCCTCAAATCCCGTCCACACCTGCTGGCCTTTCTCGCCGTGGATAATGGCTGTGCCGGTATCCTGACAGAAGGGGAGAATTCCCTTCACGGACGTTTCGGCATTGCGAAGGAATTGCAACGCCACATACTTGTCGTTCTCGGAGGCCTCGGGGTCCTTCAGGATTTGGGCCACCTGCAGGTTATGTTCCCTGCGGAGCATGAACTCCACATCGTGGAATCCCTGTTCGGCCAGAAGCGTCAGGGCTTCTTTGCTCACCTTGAGAATCTTGTGACCCTCAAACTCACCTACACTGACACCTTCTTTCGAGAGGAGACGGTATTCCGTCTTGTCCTCGCCCAACTGAAACATGGGCGCATATTTGAATTCTGTTGCCATAGAATTATTTTGTATTAAATAGTCGATACTGCAAATAATGACTGAAAAAGCGTACAAAGATACACATTTTTCCCGAAATTAGGACCTTTTTTGGGAAAAAAACGTCCAAAATGCAAAAAAAATCACATTTTATTACACAAGTTAACGAATTATTATTATCTTTGCAGACCTAAACTTGCAAAATTTCTTTCCCAATAATATTAAAATCTCTAATTTTTACTGTTATGAAATCAAGTCTGTTTTTGTCTGCAGCCCTCTTGGTGGGCATGTTTTCGAGTTGTTGCCAACAGGAGTGTTCCAAGGAGGGTGCTTCTGCCGGTCCGAGTGCTCCCATCATCGAGTCATCGTCATATATAGGATTGTGGCAGAAATATCAGGAAACCATTGTTGAGGATTCTGAGACAGAGATGGTTATCAAGTCGGTAGCGCCCACGAATCTTTTCAAGTGCATTCTTCCCGACGGAAATTATTTCCTCTATCGTGCCTACACCGATGCAGAGAGCAATCAGGTGGTATCCACCATCGAGGTTTACGGAACCTACAAGATGCAGGGCGATTCAGCCATTGTCGAGCACATTCTGACCAACTGCTCTGTTCCCGAACTTTCTAATATCGACTCCGACGTCATCTACAAGATGTCCGACAAGGACAATATGGACGTTTACTACAAGCTTCGCAATGCCGACGGCACACCCGGTTCGAGCGAATACGAGCCTGAACACTGGCAGCGTGTAGCTTCAGCTACTCCCAAACAGTAACGATTTCGTTGTTGTCCAAATACCACAGGTAGGCTTCAGCGCGGGGAAATCCCATTTCGAGGAGACGTTTTCTGTAGGCGAGCACTTGAGCTCGATGTTTCTTCTCGGGTCTGCCTGTCTTGTAATCTATCACGGTCGCCGTTCCGTCGGGTGCTACAGTCACCCTGTCGGGGCGGCGATGTTCGTCGTTGGCGGGCAGCAGGATGGTCTGCTCGTTGATGACCTTCACCTCGGCATCGAACCAGACTTCAACTTTTTCATTCCGGAGATATTCGGCGACGCGTGCTTGCAGTTCTTCTTCGGTAAAGAGGGCGCGATAGTCATCACGCGTGGTGCGGTAGAAGTGATGCACCGCCTCAGATGCCGTGTTGCGGTCGGTGACAGACGACATAGCCTCGTGGATGCAGTTGCCGCGCATCACAGCCTCCTCGTCCTTCACGATTTGGGAACGCAGCAGGGTAGGCAGTTTCGGTTCGGGAGAGGCTACATCAGGACTCAGGGCAACGGTCTGACTTTCTGTCTGTAGGACGGACCGCAGACTGCGGGGCCGTCGTTCGCCTTTCTCCCACACACCTTCAGCGACACAGGTCAAGCCGTTGTCTTCGTTATTCACAAAGGCCTCAAGGTCCTGCCACAGGGGGTGTTTCCCCTTTTTCTTCTCGGAAGAATAGAAGAGCCAGAGTTGTTCTTTGGCACGTGTGAAGGCAACGTATGTAGTATTGAGATTATCGACAATCACTCGTCGGCGTTCTTCTTTGTATTGTTCTTCAAAAAGAGTGCCTTCCATCTTCGACAGACTGACGGGCAAAGCCACACCTTCGAGGCGGAAGGGTTCCGCTGTGGGTTGACACCACAGGATGTTGCTGTGACGTCCGTCGGTGCGCAAGTCCATCTCCCACGAGGCGAAGGGGATGATGACGACGGGCATGCCGAGACCTTTGGCTTTGTGGATGGTGAGCAAACGTACGGAGTTCTGTTCGCTGTTGGACGAAATGGCCTTCGAGCGTCCGTGTTCGTCCCACCACGTGAGAAACGTCGTGAGGTCGGCACTCTTCGAGATGGAAAACTCCAGCACCAGGTCTCTGAATGCCAACAGGAAGGCTTCGTCGTTGCGACTGCTCAGCTTTAGGGCTTGAATCAGCCCCTCAGTCATTTCGTAGAGCGGACGGTTGCCGAATCGGCAGATATCGTCCGGAAGTACGTGTCCCGTGAGGTCTTTTACCTTGAAGTCGGCGATGGCCTTGAGTATAGGCACCCGGGGATTCTGCATGTATTTCATCACGGCGATGAGGGTTTGTACCACAGGCCGTGAAATCAACGTGAGGGCTTCGTCGCTGATGATGGGGATGCCGGCGGCAATGAGCCGCTCGGCGGCTTGTGTTCCTTCATCGTTGGTGCGTGTCAGGATGGCAATGTCGCGGGGTTCATAGCCCTGTTCCAGAATTTCCCGCACAGCCTCGGGCAGACGTTCTGTCACATCCGCAGCGGCCTCGACATGCACCAGTCCTCCGTATCCTGCGCTGTTTCTCGGGGCAATTTCCTGCACCACGTCGCGGTAGATTCTTCCCACATCGTCTTTCATGTCGGGGTCGGCGGGTTGGATGCTGCCGAAGAAGGCATTGTTCCAAGTTACGATTTCGGGTTTAGAACGCCAGTTGGTGCGCAGCGTTACGGAATCTTCGCGTTGGGGCGAGAGCCGTATTCCCTTGTCGAGCAAGGCCCATTCGCTTCCTCTCCAGCGGTAGATGCTTTGCTTCACGTCACCCACGATGAGGTTGGCGCAGTCCGTGGCCAGTGAGTTTTCCAGAAGGGGTTTGAAGTTTTCCCACTGGAGACGCGAAGTGTCCTGAAATTCGTCTATCATGTACGACTGCACCCGTGTGCCTGTCTTCTCATATATAAAAGGAGCTTCCGATTTACCGATGAGACGGTTGAGGAGTTCTGTGGATGAAGAGAGGAGCATCACGCCCTGTTCGTCACAGATTTCGCGTTTGCGTTCTTCGATGTCGGCCAACAGTCCTGTCTGGAAGATGTTCTGACGGATGGCAATGGCGGTTTTGTAATTTCGCCACAAGAGACCTTCATAGTGGGCTATGACACGTTTCATGGCTGCTTGCAGTTCGTCGGTTGCAGCCCCGGGAAGACGTAATTTAGCGGTCTTGGCATACCACAAGGAAGAATCGTCGGCCCATTTGCGGAAGGTGTCGGAGGGTTCCTTCCATTCGCCTTCGGAGAGACGTTCGAAAGTGAGCATCTGGGTTTTCCCCTTGCCCGAGAAGTCGCTCCTGACATCGAGTCCGTTGCGGGCGATGAGGTCGAGGGCTTCGCGTCCCGTACGACGCATCTCCGACTCCCATTCCCTCATGATTCGGGTCACCATGGCGGCATAATCTTTCAGTCCTCCGCTTTCGGCGCGGGTGAATTCACGGATGGTGTCGGCCATCATTTGGTAGGTGTCTTTGGTTACCTCTCGTGAAGCCTGTCTCAGGCTGTTGCTCAGGTTCCAACCCTCGCGGTTCTCGACCATACTGCGGGTATAGTCGCGCAGCCAATTGTAGGCTTCAGTGTCCGTATGAGGGTCGATTTCGGTGAGGAAACTGCTCACGGCTTGGTCGAGAATGCGGTCCTCGTTAAGCTCGATTTCATAGTTGCCTTGCAGATGGAGTTCGCGGGTGAAAGCGCGCACGATGGTCTGGAAGAATTTGTCGATGGTCGAAACTTGGAAGGACGAGTAGTCACCCAGTATCTCGCCCAATGCCTTTCGGGCCTTCCTTTCCATCGACTGCTGCGTCTCATCGGGATGTGCTTTGTGGAAATCGTCCCAATAGTCCGACTTGGAGGCATCGGTCGCTATCAGGTAGAGGTCGGCCACGATACGTGACTTCATCTCGGCGGTGGCTTTGTTTGTGAACGTCACCGCCAGGATTTCATTGAACCGCGTGCCCCCGAAGAGCATCCATTCCAAGTAGTATCTTACCAACAGATGGGTTTTTCCCGCACCTGCCGAAGCCTTGTAGATTTCGAGCATGTTTCAGATATATTGTCTCAGATGACTTTCACTTTGTAGCCCTCCTTTTCGAGCCAAGCTTTGGCTTTGAGCCTCACGTCGCCTTGCAGCAGAATCTGTCCATCGAACGGCTCAGTGCTGTTCCAGCATCGGGAACCTCCCGTTCCGAGACTTTTCTGGAGAGACTTTTGGATGCGTTCCAGTTCGCTGTCGTCGCCCTGGAAGTCGGTAATGAGAGTTGCGGCCTTTCCCTTGCGGCCGTGTTTGTCGAGTTCGATTCTAAGCATTGTAAAGTGAAATTTTGCGATACAAAGATAGCGTTTTTATTTCAGAAATCCAAATTTTCGACCGAGGAATACGTTTTTTTTGCAAAACCCATCGTCTCTTTCGCTTTTTTTGTGTATCTTCGTGCCGGTTTTTTAAGAAAAATGAACAAGAAAACAATAGTTTTTGCAACGGCAAATGCCCACAAGGTGGGAGAGGTGAGAGCTCTTCTCTCGGCTGCCGATTCCAGGTTGGCCGAAAAATACGAAATCCTAAGTCTGACCGACATAGGCTGTACCGATGACATTCCCGAGACATCACCCACGTTCGAGGGCAATGCCATGCAGAAGGCCGAGTATGTCAAGGTTCATTACGGATATGACTGTTTTGCCGATGATTCCGGCCTCGAAGTGCACGCTTTGGGGATGGAGCCCGGTGTGCGTTCTGCCCGTTATGCTGCAGATGAGGGCCATGACCATGATTCCAAAGCCAACACAGCCAAACTGCTGCGCAATATGCAGAAGACGACCGACCGCAGAGCCCAGTTCCGTACCGTCATCGTGTTCCTTTCAGACAGCCGCAAAGAAGTTTTCGAGGGCATCTGCAAGGGAGAAATCACATACGAGCCCTCAGGAAGCGAAGGCTTCGGCTACGATCCCGTCTTTCGGCCTCAGGGTGAGACACGCACCTTTGCCGAAATGCCTCTTGCCGAGAAGAACCTGATTTCCCATCGCGGGAAAGCAGTTCGCCTTTTGGTCGATTACCTGATTCGAGAAGCAGAATGAATTTGAAAGAAGAATGAATGATATGAATTTCGATTGGTTTATTAAACTTTTCACCGGAACGGGTGTAGCCCATTCCATCCTGCTCATCGCAGTTGTCATTGCGGTGGGTCTCTTTTTTGCCCGCATTGTCAAAATCGGCGGTGTCTCGTTGGGCATTACGTGGATTCTGTTTGCGGGTATTGCCGCCGGACATTTGGGCTTTGTGCTTGATTCCACGACCTCCCATTTTGTCAAGGAGTTCGGTCTTATCCTCTTCATCTATTCCGTGGGTATTGAGGTGGGACCCGGTTTCTTCTCGTCATTCCGCAAGGGCGGCATTACGCTCAACATGCTGGCCGCAGGTATTGTTTTGTTGGGCTGCGTGACGGCCTATGCCATCCATCTCATCACAGGCGAGGATCTTTATGCCATGATAGGCGTGCTTTACGGCGCCGTCACCAATACTCCCGGTCTCGGTGCTGCCCAGCAGACCTATTCCGACATGAATGACGGTGCGTTCAACTCTGTCTTTGCCCAAGGCTATGCAATGGCCTATCCGCTCGGTGTTGTGGGCATCATCCTCAGCATTGTGCTCATCAAGTGGATGTTCAAAATCAATTTCGAGAAAGAACAGAGTCTCTATGCCGCCAACCAGCGTCTCAATTCGGAGCAGGTCAAGGTTGTCACCCTCGAGGTCATCAATCCTGCCATCAACGGCAAGACAATGTCTGACATACAGCGCCTGTCCGGCCGCGAGATTGTGGCAACACGCATCATGCACCGCTCTACGGGTGACATCGAACTTGTCGATGAATCGACCAAGCTTCAGCTCGGCGACCGCCTTTTCATGGTGGCGAACCCCACAGACATGGAACCGCTCACGGTGCTGATTGGTCGCCAATTGGAGGACATCAATCAGACACAGTGGGATGCCGACACCCACAACGAACTGGTCTCTGAACGTTTCGTGGTAACCAATCCCAAACTCAACGGACGCCGCCTCGGCGACCTCAAACTGCGCTCCACCTTCCACGTTACCATCACACGCATCCGCCGTGCCGGTATCGAGATTGTGGCCAGTCCCACGCTCCTTATCCAGATGGGTGACCGCGTCACGGTGGTAGGTGCCAAGAAGGATGTTACCAAGCTTCAGGGTCTCATCGGCAACCAGGTGAAACGCCTTGACGACCCCAACAGTCTCATGACCACCTTCATCGGTATTGCCCTTGGTGTCATTCTGGGTTCCATTCCGATTTTCTTCCCGGGCATTCCCGTTCCCGTTAAACTCGGTTTGGCCGGCGGCCCGCTTATCATTTCGATTCTGATGGCCAATTTCGGTCCCCGTCTCCATTTGGTAACCTATACCACCACATCCTCTGTCAAGTTGATGCGCGAGATAGGCATCTGTCTCTTCCTTGCTTCGGTGGGTATCGGTGCCGGCGACGGATTCTTTGATATCGTGGTCAACGGCGGTTATATGTGGGTCATCTACGGCTTCCTTATCACCGTCATTCCTCTGCTTCTGATTGCAACCGTGGCCCGTCTGGTGTATAGCCTCAGTTACATGACTATTGCAGGTCTGATTGCTGGTTCCACCACTGATCCCCCGGCTCTTGCCTACAGCAACAGTCTTGCTGGAACCGATCAGGCAGCTGTCGCCTACTCTACGGTCTATCCTCTCACCATGTTCCTCCGCGTTGTTTTCGGACAGGTATTGGTTTTGCTGGGAGCTTAAAAGACCGTCACGGGGCTTGGACAATAGGTTTCAAGTTCCGAAACAGACCCTGTAAAAATACCGCAGGTTGCCGGTTCGCCGGTCGCCTGCGGTAGTTTTTGAAATCATCCTCGGGTCTTCGCCCTGCGAACCAGCATAAACGAAACGATGAACCCGGGAACGGTGAGCAGGACAGTGAGGAGGAAGAAATGAGGATACGAGAGGGCATTCATGCAGTAGCCCGAGATGGCAGATGGAATCATCATGCCGACAGCCATGAGGGCTGTAAGGAAGGCGTAATGGGCTGTCTTCCATGGACCTTGGGCGCACTCGAGCAGATAGATTGTATAGGCTGTGAATCCGAAGCCGTAACCGAACTGTTCGATTGCAACACAGGTGCCCACCGTCCAGAGCGACGAGGGTTGGGCATAACTCATCCAAATATAGAGCAGGTCCGGCACATTGAGCGCTATTGCCATCGGTATAATCCAACGGCGCAGACTCTCCATACGGCTCTTTCCACCCGACGAAACGGCGATGCCGCCCAAGATGCCGCCCACCACAAGAGACAGAATGCCAATCGTGCCGTAGAGCAGACCGTACTGCGCATTGTCGAGTCCGATGCCGCCTTGAGCCACAGGAGCTTTGAGAAAGAGAATCGAGGTCTTCGAGAGGAAGGCTTCGCCCAGACGATAGGTGAAAAGGAAGAGGAACATGAATCCAAGACCGGGCTTGCTGAAGAAGGTGCGAACCGTATCGGCCATCGCATTTCCGACCGTCGGGGAAGACGTTTCCGAGAGGGAGGTGCGGCTTTCCACAACGGGCAGCAGAAAACTGTGGAGCAGACACAAAACTGCGAACAGAGCTGCGGCTGCAAAGAGTGTGTGAGACCACGCTGAAAATGCTGTAGCCGGGTCGGTAACATCGCCTTCACTTTGCATCCACCATCCGGCCAATGCCGTCAGTCCGCCTGTGACCAAAAGCATCCCCAACCGATAGGCAAAACTGCGAAAACCGACGAGAAAAGACTGGTCGTGTTCGTCAAGGGCCAACATATAATATCCGTCGCATGAGATGTCGTAGGTAGCCGATGCAAAAGCCGTGAGTGCGGCGCACACCATCAAAGGAACCAACCAACTCTCGAGGCCGAGACTCAGCGCAGCCAGTCCCAGCACAACAGCCATAACGGCTTGCATCCACAACATCCAATTGCGTTTGGTGCCGACAGTATCGACCACAGGACTCCACAGGGCTTTGACCGCCCAAGGAAGGGAAAGAAGAGAAGTGAGCAACGTGACCGTGCCGGCATCGAGACCCAGGTCGGCAAACATCGCCACCATCATAATATTGACGATGGCGTATGGCACGCCTTCAGAAAAATTACTCGTTAAAACCCATGTAAGTTTCATGTCAAAACGTTAAAAACGTGTGCAAATATAGAGAAATCATTAAACAAATCCAAACTTTTGGGGCAGAAATTTGCGATATTGACAGAATTTTCGTATCTTTGCGGCGCATTTTTAAAGGTAATATAGCACGATGTTGAAAAAAACACTCACTGTTTTGGTGCTTTGGCTGAGTTGGCTGTCTGTCTCATTGGGACAGATCAACACCGAACGTGTGCTCAACATAGGACGGAACGCCCTCTATTTTGAGGACTATGTGCTGAGTATCCAATACTTCAACGAGGTAATCGGCGTAAAACCCTATTTGGCCGAACCTTATCTCTATCGCGGTATTGCCAAAATCTATCTCGATGACTATTTGGGCGCAGAGCAGGATGCCGGCGAATGTATCAGTCGTAATCCTTTCATCGTAACCGCTTATCACGTGAGAGGCATTGCCCGTCAGAATCTGAAGGACTATGCAGGAGCCATCGAAGACTTTCGTCTCGGCTTGCAGCATCAACCCGAGAACCGCACCTTCCTGCGTCTGTTGGCCATCTCGTACGCTCTGAACAAAGACACCGAAAAGGCCGATTCTTGTTTCAACCGGTTGGTAGAGCTTTTCCCCAACGATGCCTCGGGCTACCTCAATCGTGCCCAGCTCCGTATGGAACACAATGACAGTCTGGCAGCCTTGAGCGACCTCAATCGTGCCATACAGCTCGACAAAGGTTCGTCGGTGGCCTATGCGTTGAGGGCCATGATTCACGAGGACGCAGCCCGTCACGATTCGGCGCTTGTCGATTTGAACCGCGCCATCCGTCTCGACCCCGAACAGCCGGCGTTCTATATCAACAGAGGTTTGGTCTATTACAATGGCAACAACATACGCGGGGCTATGGCCGACTACGACCAAGCCATCGAGCTCGACCCGCACTCGTTGACGGCTCTCTACAACAGAGGCTTGATGCGGGCCCAAACGGGTGATCGCAACCGTGCCATCGACGATTTCACGGCCGTTTTGGAACTGGATCCTGAAAATACCTTTGCGTCCTACAACCGGGCTATCCTTCGAGACGAGACAGGCGACCTGCGGGGTGCTGTTGAGGACTATAC